>DATMSL010000618.1:0-2107 GCA_035565435.1 Dyadobacter sp.
GACGGATTTTGAAATATTATTAGAATGATAACAATTACTGATGTTTCGCTATCGGTTGATTATCAATAAAATGGCCTGCAAGTGTCCGTGATACTGTTTCTGTGCAAGTAGGACTAACCAAATGAAAATTATAACTTCACAGCCAAATCCTAAATTTCCTGTTAAAACCTTTATTTATCATGAGAATTAAGACCTTTGAAGAGTACAAGGTTGCTTACCAACAAAGTGTAGACGATCCCGAAGGTTTCTGGGCGGAAGTAGCCCAACAATTTCAATGGCGTAAACCGTGGAAGAAAGTGCTTAGCTGGGACTTTCAGGAAGCGCGTACAAAATGGTTCGAAGGTGGTGTGATGAACATCACTGAGAACGCTCTCGACCGTCACCTGGCCGAACGCGGCGATCAGCCCGCGATTATCTGGGAGCCTAACAATCCCGAAGATCAGGCGGTGACGCTTACTTACCATGTTTTGTTTGACCAGGTTTGCCGTTTCGCCAACGTGCTCAAAAAGCACGGCGTGAAGAAGGGCGACCGCGTTTGTATATACTTGCCGATGGTACCTGAGCTGGCGATTGCCGTGCTCGCGTGTGCACGTATCGGTGCAGTGCATTCGGTGGTTTTCGGTGGTTTCTCTGCGAAATCCATCGCCGACCGTATTAACGATGCCGAATGTTCGATGGTGATCACGTCCGACGGTGCATTCCGCGGATCCAAAGTGATCCCGATGAAGGATACGGTGGATGAAGCATTGGTGCAGTGCTCGACCGTGGAAAAGGTGATCGTGCTCACGCGTACCCGCACCCCGGTGCATATGCTGAAAGGCCGCGACCTGTGGTGGGAAGACGAGGTGAAACAGGTAAACTCCGTGTGCCCGGCGGAGCCGATGGATGCCGAGGACATGCTGTTCATCCTTTATACTTCCGGCTCGACCGGCAAGCCGAAAGGCGTAGTGCATACCTGCGGTGGTTACATGGTGTACGCGACTTACACATTTGCGAATGTATTCCAATACGAGCCGGGCGAAGTGCATTTCTGTACCGCCGATATCGGCTGGATCACCGGTCATAGCTACATCGTGTACGGGCCGCTTTGCTACGGTGCTACATCCGTGGTGTTCGAGGGGGTTCCTACTTACCCGGATGCGAGCCGTTTCTGGAAAATAGTTGAAAGACATAAGGTGAATATCCTTTACACTGCGCCGACGGCCATTCGCTCGCTGATGGGCTTTGGTTTGGATTACGTAAAAGGGCATGATTTCTCTTCATTGAAAAAACTGGGTTCCGTAGGGGAGCCGATCAACGAAGAAGCATGGCACTGGTATAAAACCAATATCGGCGGCGACCATTGCCCGCTGGTCGACACCTGGTGGCAGACCGAAAACGGCGGTATCATGATCTCCCCGCTGGCAGGCGTCACACCCGAGAAACCTACATTTGCGACATTGCCATTGCCAGGCATCCAGCCGGTGTTGGTGGATGAAAGCGGCAATGAAATTGAAGGAAACGGCGTGAGCGGTAACCTTTGTATCAAATTCCCGTGGCCAGGTATAATTCGCACCACCTATGGCGACCACGAGCGTTGCCGCCAGACGTACTTCTCTACTTATCCCGGAAAGTACTTTACCGGCGACGGTTGTTTGCGTGATGAGGATGGCTACTACCGCATTACCGGCCGTGTCGACGACGTGCTGAACGTTTCCGGTCACCGTATCGGTACCGCGGAAGTGGAGAATGCGATCAATATGCACCTCGGCGTGGTGGAATCGGCCGTAGTAGGTTACCCGCACGACATCAAGGGCCAGGGCATTTACGCTTACGTGATCACCGAGCACACGCCCGAAGATCCTGAAATGTTCCGTAAAGACATTTCGGCCACCGTTTCCCGCATTATCGGGCCAATCGCGAAGCCGGATAAGGTACAATTCGTATCAGGCTTGCCTAAGACGCGTTCTGGCAAGATCATGCGCCGGATCCTGAGAAAGATTTCGGAAGGAGACGTGAGTAATTTGGGGGATACCTCGACATTGCTCGATCCTGCGGTTGTGGAGGAGATTAAGGAAGGGAAATTGTAAGTTCAATGTATTGAATATAAGTCAAAAGGCCCCGATCG
>DATMSL010000619.1:0-9561 GCA_035565435.1 Dyadobacter sp.
ATTGGGTCGTGAAGGAATAGTAAAAGTAGTTCCAGAAATAGTTGTTCCAAAAAACATCCAGCTTGCCCCGTAAACCGTAAAACACGTTAATCAGAACGGTAGGTAAAAAACAGCCCACCAGCAATGCCGCCATATTCCGCCAATCCTTCCGTTGCGCCATGGCAAGCAATAAAAATGCCCCGGTGAGCAATCCCATCGGGGCATTTTGAAATTTGGCATAGACAAGACTTCCCAGCAATACACCCGTAAAAGTAGCTACCATAGGGCTTGACCATCGGCCATAGACATATAAAAAGAACAACGCGACACCGGCTGTCACCATGAAAATGCTGCTATGCTCGGAATTATAGGCTGCGAAAATATGACAGATTGTACCCAGAAAAAGGGCAAGACTCCAAGCCATCACCAGGCTAAGGCTGTTCCCTGCAAACAATTTACATATCTGATACAGAAGGAGTACCGTCCCGGTCCAAAGAAACAAACCAATGATCTCCGCGCTGCTGTAACTGACCGGCATTCCCGCCCACGAGCCTGCTACCAACGGAAATACCGTCAACGGCCGTGCGTCGGTGTAGTTGAGCAATGTCCAGAGCTTGTCAGGGTAATGGTTAATGGCTATGACGGCACTGAGCCAGGTACTGGTATCAATATCATATTCCTGATCGCGCAAAAACGGGATCCTTACGGCCCATATCAGCATCAGGATAATGGCAATTATCGCTGCTGCGTCTTTTCCGGAAACCTTGCGTTTGGGGTCATTGATATACACCTTATAAATCCACAAAGTCGATAGAAAAAAGACGACAAACAGGAAGAGTTTGAAGTAGAGACTATAAATCATTAGTATACAGAGGGTTGCTTTGGCTGAGTTGATTAAACCAATATAAGCCCAGGCTCCTGATAATATGCTATGGAATGTGATTTTTTTTAGTTTCCGGTAAGAAACTGAGACGAGGAGCATTTTTTATTGAACTCTTTCCAGATTTAGTGTTAACACTACTTAACACTAAATAGCAGAACCTTACAAACCGTCGCCTGACCTTTGATCCATCAAATCAAAAACATGGTGACATTATGAAAAAGCTCCTTTCAATCGTCGCGCTGCTCTTTGCGGCCGCCCCGGACATGCTCGCACAAACCTCCGGGCAGATCAATTACGAAGTCGTGCGAAAAATCGACCAATCGCGCTTACGCTTCATGGTAAACGGCGAAGAGGTGAAACAGGGTGACCCTAATTTCCCGACGGACGTGCCCGACACCCGCACCATCGGCCAGAAAGTGTTGTTCGCGGGAAATTTCGTACGAGAAAGCCGCGATGAAGAGAATATGATGCTAAGGGTCAGACAAGAACCTGGCGGTATCCCGCAGACCACCAATGCCGGGCGACCATTCGAAGAATATGTGGTGGTAGACATTGCAGGCCAGAAAATCCTCACTTTCGTGACCGTGGGCAAGGACAAGGAAGCCCACATCTACAAAACCGAAGCGCCGATTGAGCCAACCGGCGGATGGCAGCTCACGCAGCAGACGAAAAAAATCGCCGGGTATTTGTGCCAGAAAGCGGTGGTCAATTTCAAAAAAGAACCCTATTCCGTCTGGTTTACAACCGAATTGCCGTTCCGCTATTCCCCAGTACCTGCTCTTACGCCCGAGAAAGGGGTAGTACTGCTTGTGGAAGGCAGCCGTGAGCAGTTCAGGGCCACGAAAGTGAGCCTGGGCAAGGTTGACGACAAAACCGTAATGCCGGATGTACAGGCAGAAAGCGTCACCCAGGAGCAGATGACAGACATCCGCCAGCGGGCAATGGCCGATTTTCACCAAAAAATGGGGCCGGGCGGTGGAGGCATTTAAACTGATATTCTGCCTGCTGTTGCTTTCGCTGTCGCCCCTGCTTGCACAAAAAGTTACGCCGACGGGCGAAATCAGCGGTGCCGTGCTCGACTCGGCCTCGCGCAAGCCGCTGAGGATGGCGTCCGTCTCGCTCCTGCACGCACGTGACTCCGCATACGTAACCGCGACTACGACCGGCGGCGATGGCGATTTCCATTTCCGGAAGGTTACACCCGGATCCTACCGGCTGCTGGTCACATTCATGGGTTACCAAAACATTTCCCTGCCCGTTACCGTTGCCCGCGATACACCCGCCGATCTCGGGACGCTGCTTATGACCGAGCAGGGCACACAGCTGAATGAGGTGGTGATCCGCCAGGAAGCCGCGCCGATCACCATTAAGCAGGATACCGTTGAATTTAATGCGGGCTCCTTCAAAACGCTGCCGAATGCGCAGGTGGAGGAACTGCTGCGCAAGCTGCCGGGCGTCGAGGTGGCACGCGACGGTTCTATAAAAGCCAACGGCCAGGCTGTGAATAAGGTACTTGTGGACGGCAAGCCGTTTTTTGGCAACGACCCCAAAATGGCAACCCGCAACCTGCCCGCTGATATTGTCGACAAGGTTCAGATGTTTGACCAATCCTCCGATCAGTCGCAGTTCTCGGGCGTGGACGATGGCGATCGGGAGCGGACTATCAACATTACCATTAAAAAAGATAAAGGAAAGGGCTATTTCGGGCAGAATGCTTTGGGCGCAGGCCCGAGTAGCGGCGATCAATCGGCGCGGTACGAGGCGAAATTGAATATAAACCGGTTCAATAACCACAACGGCGGACCCAACAGGCAACTTTCGGTGATCGGGCAGGCCAATAATCTCAATCAGCAGAATTTCACGATGGGCGAAGGCGGCGGACGGCAACTTGTGGGCCAACCGGGCGGAGAGGGCGATGGCGGACCAGCTGCCCCATCCAATATCACCGAAGTAGCCGCACTCGGCGCCAACTACCGGACCGAAAGCAAGGCCGTCAAGTGGGGCAAGCGTTCCGAAATGGCCGCCAGCTATTTTGTCAACCGCGCCGTAACCACTACCGACCAGCAAAGTCATCGCGAAAACATATTGCCCGGCCAGTCGTTCCTGACCGACCAGAGCAACTATTCCAAAAACACGTTGCTGATGCACCGCATCAACGGCCGCTTCGACCTGCCGATCGACTCGCTAACCAGCCTGCGTTTTACACCTAACCTCAGCTTTCAGACCAAGGATTTGCTTAGTAAAAACAATAGCTTTTCGTACCGCTCGCCCGCCGATTCTCTCAACAAAGGACTAGCCAACAACGATCTGCACGGCACGGGCTGGAATGGCTACAACAATCTGCTGTTCATGCGCAAATTCAAAAAGGAAGGCCGGTCGCTGTCAGCAAACCTCAATTCCGTCCTGACGACAGGCAATACGACGGCTTACAACCGTGCAACCAATACATTCTTTGACACATTAACTACCGAGCAAAGGATCGATCAGCGCAATGCACAAGACCAGTTTGCATTGCAGAATACAGTGAATGTGTCTTTTACAGAACCCATTTCATTTACCCAAAAACTGGAATTCAGGTATGCTTACAGCAATAGTTTTGGAAAGCTGCTTCGCAATGTGGCCAGCAAAAGTGAAGAGACCGACCAGTACGACCAGCCTAATGCGGCATTGAGCCGGAATTTTGCCAATACCTTTGAAACCAATCGCCTGGGCGCCACATTCCAGACCCGGCGCCTGCGTTACACGGTCGCATTGGGCGGGGATGCGCAGCTGGCATCCCTGAGGCCTGTCGATAGGTCTACCGACGCCGGTTACAGCTCCCGGTATGCGTATTTTATGCCTAATGCACTGTTTTCCTACACATTCCGGGGAAACAAAAACCTGCGGCTCCAATATCGGACGAGAGTCGTTTCACCTGGCATTACGCAACTGATCCCCATTGCGGACAATTCCAATCCACTCAATATCAGCATTGGCAATCCGGATTTACGTCCCGAATACTACCATAATCTTACGCTCACGTTCAGCATCTCGTCGCGCGGCGGGACCGATAACCTGTTTGTATTCAGCAGCTTCAACCAAAGCAACAACCGCATTGGCGTCTCCACGCGCACGGACGAATCCGGCGTGCAAGTTACGACGCCCATCAACACGCGGGGATTTATGTCGGGGACGGGATTTGTTTCTTTGGGCAAAAAGATCGAACCGCTGCACCTGACTGTCAACCTGAGCACCCAGGGAAGCCTTGCGCGGAATATGAACCTGATCAACGCATCGGACAATGTTACCACCTCGACTTCTATCGGACAGGGCATTCGCCTTCAATCGGACTATAATGGCCGGATCGACTATGGGCTGAGCGCGCGCATTACCTACCAGCAGGCGCGGTATTCGCTTCTATCACAGCAGAATATGCAGTACTGGTCGCAATATGCCACCGCGGATGTACATTGGCAGTTACCCGGAAACCTCGTACTTACATCCGACCTTACCTACACCGGCAATACCGGCCGCGCCGAGGGGTACAACCAGCGTTTCATGCTCTGGAATGCGTCCATTGCCAGGCAATTTCTACGCACGAAACAAGCCGAAATCCGGTTGCAGGTATTCGACCTGCTGAACCAGAACCGCAGCCTTGTCCGGAACACTGGCGACGCATACATCGAAGACGTCCGCAGCCGCGTTCTGAAACGGTATTTTCTGGTCAGCCTGGTGTACAATCTCCGGAAGTTCGGGATATGACGCCAGGCCGCAAAAATGGTTTGCAGGATTGAATGAACGATGTCGATGCGGTGTGTAAAATACAAAAAGCGTGCTATGGCAGTCCCATGACACGCTTCTACACTACATGTTCGTTTATCGGCTTATTATTCTTTCTTGGGTATGGAAATTCTGTACGGCAATGAGCAACTATGATGCCAGCACCCTGACTATCAGGCAACTGCAAGTTTAGCACGTTCGCAATAGTGTAAAATTAATTCTATAATAGAAATAACAAATAGTTGCACGCTATTTTTTTTAGTAAAACGTGGACCGTTACTTGCGGGCGTCGCGGGGCAGGTAGCCGAATTTCCGCTTGAAAGCGGCTGTGAAATGCTGGGGATTTTTGTAGCCCGACATTGCGGCTATCTCGCCGATGGAGAGTGCCGAGCCGGGGTCGAGAATGTGGCGGCGGGCTTCTTCCAGGCGGGTATCGGAAATATAGCCGAAAATGGTAGTTCCAAACAGTTCCTTGAAGCCCTCCTGCAACTTCGTGCGGTTGAGCCCCGCAACGCGCGCGAGCTCTTCGATCGAGAAAGGAGCATCGATATTCCGCAGCAGAAGGTCTTTTACTTCATACAACTTATCAATATCCGACCGTTTCAAATTCTTCCTTCCCTCTTCACTCGCATTGATCTGGCTGATCTGCAAGGTCAGGAGCTCGACCACCTTCGCTTCCACAAACAACTTTTTCAGCGAACCGGTGTACGGGCAATCGCGCACTTCGGACAGGAGCCGGTTCATAGCCGGCGTGACTGGAAAGCTGCGGTTGCCCATCACGGCCGGGTGGTTCCGCTCGATATTCTTCCCAAAATCCCGCAGCACTTCCAGGTCGTTGTGAAAAAGCCTGCGTAAGAAATCAACCGAAAGCTCGATTTCCACGCTGTAAGACAATGGTTTTTTGAGGTAATGCAAATGCCCCTTCAATGCCGGATAAAAAAGCAGAGAATGCGATCCGCCATAAATTACCGTGTCAATTTCAGATTTGGCTTTCGGCAAATAGAGGCAACCGGTCGTAGACAGCTCGAAATGCATTTGCAAGTATGGGAAATCGCTTTCGATAATCTGCACCAGGTCGCGATCCAGCACGCCTTCGATCATCGAAAATATCATTCCCGGACAAAAGATCCTGTGAATGCGGGAATGCATGCCCAGGTAATCGTATGCGTATTTCTCCTCCCATATTCCCGACCGGTCGGCCACACCGAAGCCTTCGGAGTATCCCCGCTCGAAATTGAGTTCTGCAAATTCCTCAGATCTGAATACGATTTTCATCAAACTCTGTTTTTGGCGGCATTAATACTGCTTTTGGCGTTAACTACACCCGAGGCTGGATCGGTACATTTGCCGTTATTTTTAAACAGTCTTAATTAAACAAAAGTAATAGAGCATTGAAATCTTTCCTCCTCCTTTTGCGATTTTTTGTTGTCACGGCATTTATAATCCCAATAACAACCTATGCCCAAGACACTTACAAAATACGAGGAAGTGTAAAAGATAACCGGGGTGAAACGCTGATCGGAGCCTCAGTATCGGTAGACGAAATGAACCTTCATGAAATTACCAACGAAAAAGGAGAATTCACATTGACCCTGCCCCGCCGGAACAGCTATGTAGTGAGCGCGCGGCACATCGGTTTCAGGCAGGTCACCCAAACGGTACCCTTCACCAAGATTGATAGCCCGCTGACCTTCATTTTACAGGACGATCACACGCAGCTATCGGAAGTACAGGTAACCGGCCGTACCGAAACCCAGGAGGCTAAGCTGCAACCGATCAAAGCGGAGGTAATCAATACCAAAGCGGTCCGGGAGCAGCCGTCTACACTGGTTGAATTGATGAACCGCTCAGCAGGTATCCGCATCCGGCAAACCGGCGGGCTTGGATCCAATGCCGGGCTGATGATGAACGGGTTTCAGGACCGGGCAATCAAGAATTTCAAGGATGGTATTCCAATGGATTACCTGGGGGCAGGCTACAACATCTCGCTCGTACCTGTAAACATGCTCGAACGCGTGGAGGTGTACAAGGGCGTGCTGCCCACGGGCCTGGGTGCGGATGCGCTGGGCGGAGCGGTCAACCTGGTTACCAAAAAGTCGCTATACCGGTATGCCGAAGCATCGTACGAAATAGCTTCCTTCAATACGCACCGCGTGTCGCTGAATGGCCTTTATACCGACACTACGAGGCATTTCTTCATTGGTGCGGACGCATTCATGAACCGCTCCGACAACAATTACAAAGTCGATGTGACAGTAACGGACCACGAAACTGCAGCGCGCAGCGAAGCGGAAGTACGCCTTTTTCATAACAAATTCACCAACTACTATGCCGAAGCTTACGGCGGGCTGACCAGCCTGCGCTGGGCCGATGAGCTGCGGCTGGGCGTCACCTGGTTCCGCATTAACCGCCAAAATCAGTATGGTTCGTCGATGTCGCAGCCATTCGGCGCAGCATTGAGCAGGCAATACTCGGTGATCCCTACCCTGCGCTACCGAAAAACGTTCGGGCGACTAAGCCTCGACCAGTTCCTGACCAGGAGCGACATTCACACCCAGCAAGTGGATACCGCCCGCGGCACTTACGATTGGTATAGCCACTTCATTCCCAGTCCGTCGCGCAGGGGCGAGATCACGGCAAATGGCAGCCTTTCCGACATTACATTTTCGTATTTCACCTCGCGAACCAACGTTAGTTACCGCTTCAATGATGCCCATAAGGCCGAAATCAACGCGGTATCGACGCATATCAGTCGCGGCGGACTGGACCCGCGCGGCCTGAAAATGCCCGAAACCGGGCAGGACATTCTCTCGCTGCCAGCCAAATACTACAAGTTCGTGGGCGCGGCCGGACTGGAATCCGTTTTCCTGAACGAGAGGTTGACCAACAACCTCATCGGCAAGTTTTACTATTACAATACTTCGACGATCAATGTAGACGTGTACGGTACGGCGTTGGGCGAGCACCGATTTGTCTCTAACAGCAGTTTCGGCATCGCGGAAGCATTGAAGTTCGCATTGACGCCGGCTACATTCTTCCGGGTTTCGGCGGAGGCGGCAACGCGCTTGCCGGAGCAGGATGAGATGTTCGGCGACGGCAATTTTCACCGTTCCAATTTCCTGCTCAAACCCGAAAAGAGCGTCAATATCAATGCAGGTTTCCGTACCGAGAAGCGCAATGCTTATAACCTGGAAGTCAATACATTCTACCGCATTACCCGCGACCTGATCATCAAGGTTCCGATAGATTTCATTTTTACCCAAAACAAAAACGTCAGCGATGTGAAGGGGCTAGGCCTCGAAGCGGACCTGAACGTGTATTTAACCCGCTGGCTCCGCGCGAACGGGAACTTTACCTACCAGGATTTCAGGCTGTTCGATACCGGCAACCAGTTGCTGGAAAAGGCAAGGCTACGCAACACCCCTTATTTCTTCGCCAATTTCGGTGCCAATGCAAGCCTGGATCGCATTGCGGGCAGCGGTAAGCTTCAACTCTACTATTATTTCACTTTCGTGCGCGAGTACTACCTCGACTACATTCCCAAATCACAGGAACCGGATGGCTTTCTCGGCCTGTGGGGGAAAGCTCGCCTCGACGCCCCGAACGTAATCCCAAGCCAGGCGCTGCATTCCATCGGATTTACCTATAATCCTGTGAACGAACGTCTTGCAATCGGCTTTCAGGCCAAAAATATTTTCAATACTAATGTGTACGACAATTTCCGGATCCAGAATGCGGGCCGCAGTTTTCACGTCAAAGTCAACTATACCCTCAAATAAATTTTATCCATTTTACAATCCATTCTTATGAAAACGCTCTTGATAAGATCACTCCTTCTGGCATTTACACTCGCATTTTTCGGATGCTCGTCCGACGACGATAACGGCGATCCCGCTCCAACCCCGGAGAATTCCCGGTTTGTGATCATGACATCCAGCGACCGCACTTTCGGCGGCGGCTATTTTTCGACGACCGACGGCCTACCCAGCGGCACATTGCCCAGTACCAATGCTAAATCGCTGCAAATCGCCAAAGCATTCGGATTCCGCTCTTTTGGTAAATGGGTATTCAACCGCAGCAACGCAGCCGGCGACGAAGGCTTGCAGAAATACACCGTAAATGCCGACGGCTCTCTGAAAGACGAAGGATTTATCGCAGGAGCCACCCAGTACCTGGTTGTGAACGAAACTTCGGGCTATTATCTCGATGAAACACGGGGCACACTGAAAATCCAGAAGTTTAACCCGACCACCATGCTGCGCACAGGCGAAATCGACCTTTCGGTTGTTAAAAAAGAGGAGGTTGAATATCAGGTGGTGGGTAAACACACAATCGCCGCCAAAGAGGGCAAACTGTTCCTCAGCATTACTTACGGCAAAACGGCAACCGCCGGATATGGCGACGACGTGTTTAACTCGATATCTATAGCCGTCGTAGACATTGCAACCGATAAATACGAAAAAACGATTACATACGACGGTCTGAAAGGCATTGGCTGGGGCTCATCGGGTAACAAAATGTGGTCCATCGGTGACGACGGGGCACTGTACCTCTACAACACCGGCCTGAATGTGGCATTCACAACGACCAACATCCTTCGCATCAAGAAAGGTGAAACCGATTTCGATAAAACCTGGAAGTTCTCCACCGACCAGCTGCAAGCTGGAAACTCGCTGGCGATCGCATTGGTGAAGGGCGGTAAATTGTATTTCGAAATGGTATCTGCACCATTGAAACCGGATTTCTCAAATCTATCTGCCAACCCGATTTTCGACTTTTATACCTACGACATGACTACTGAACAGGTAACCAAAATAGCCGGTCTGCCGCAGCACGAATATGTTTATGCCAACGAACAATCCATTACGGAAATCGACGGTAAGGTGTACCTGTGGGTGAAAAACCAGTCGCAGAATATCGATGGTTACTATGTTGTGGAC
>DATMSL010000620.1:0-3054 GCA_035565435.1 Dyadobacter sp.
ATTTCGATCGTGTATGAAAGGAGATATTTTTCAAGCTATTGCGGATCCGACGAGAAGGGCCATTCTCGTGCTGATCGCGGCACAATCTATGACGCCTAATGCGCTGGCAGAACATTTTGATACTTCCAGGCAGGCGGTTTCGAAGCATATTAAGGTACTGGCCGATTGCGATCTGCTCACGCAGAACAAGGTCGGGAGGGAGATCCATTATTATTTCAATCCGGTCAAAATGAAAGAGTTCGACCACTGGTTGACACAGTTCAAAAAACACTGGGAAGACCGCTTCAATCAATTAGATCAACTTTTAATCAACCTAAATTCCAATTCAGATGAAAACTAGCTTAGTAATGAATTTTTCGGTAGACAAGGAGAATAACCGTATCAATGTGGAACGGGAATTTGCCGCCCCGGTGGGGAAAGTTTGGGCCGCATGGACGCAGCGCGAGCTGCTCGACCAATGGTGGGCGCCGCGTCCATGGAAAGCACGTACCAAGTCGATGGATTTTCGTGAAGGCGGTACCTGGCTTTACGCCATGGTAGGCCCCGAAGGCGAAGAGCATTGGTCAAAAGCGGATTACCTTACCATCGATGCGAAAAAAAGCTTTTCGGCAATCGACGCATTCTGTGATGAAAACGGGGAGATCAATAAAGAGTTCGCACGATCGACCTGGACGAATACTTTCACCGAAGCCGACGGTAACACTACCGTTTCTGTCGTGATTCAATATGATAAATATGAGGACATCGAGCAGATCATGCAGATGGGCTTCAAGGAAGGTTTCACGATGGCGCTTGGTAACCTTGACGAGATGCTGGAAAAATAATCAGTGCATTTCATCAACAAACTACCCAATGTCAGTCTGAGCGGAGTCGAAGACAGTCAGTACGGCGTTATTGCTCGTAAAGACATTACACCTATCCCCTTCGACTTCGCTCAGGGTGACATTAACGTTTTTCAAATATTTAATCCTGCTCCACAGCTGCCACTTCTTTCCTGGCAACCATATAGTAAACCGGGATGCCCAATAGCACAATGATCAGCCCCGGCCAGGTGTATTCCGGCTTATAGATGATCAGCAGCACGCAGAAAGCCACACCCATGATAATGTAAATAACAGGCAGGAATGGGTAACCAAATGCCTTGTACGGCCGCGGTGCGTCGGGGCGTTTTTTACGGAGGATGAATATCCCGATGATCGTAAGCATATAAAACACCACCACCACAAAGGAAATCATATCCAGCAGGTTACCATACTTCCCGCTGAGCGCCCATAAAGAGGCGATCACGCATTGCAGCCAAAGGCCGATTTCCGGCACTGCATTCTTGTTCAGCTGGCCTACTTTCCGAAAAAACAGGCCGTCTTTCGCCATCGAATAATACACGCGCGCGCCGGACATAATGAGGCCATTATCGCAACCGAAAGTGGAAATCATGATCATTACCGCGATAACGATCGTGCCCGAATTGCCAAAAATGACGTGCGAAGCAGTTACCGCCACACGGTCCTTGTCGGACGCCGCTATTTCCTGCAAGGAGAGCACGCCGGTATACATGACATTGGTAAGCACGTAAATGACTGTTACGATAATCGTCCCTAATGCTAAGCTGAGGCCGATATTGCGTTGCGGGTTCTTGATTTCTCCGGCAATGAATGTCACGTTATTCCACGAATCGCTGCTGAAAATGGAGCCCACCATAGATGCCGCAATGGCGCCGAACGCGGCAATGGTGGTGTAGGATTCGATGCTGCCATCCGGCGCAAGTTTGTGCAAATCCCACATACCTTCGCCCCAGTTGGCGGCCCATACTTCGGGTTTCATGAAGATCAGCCCGAAAACAATGAGGCCGAGAAGGCTAAGAAGCTTGGTTAATGTAAAGGTGGTTTGAATGATTTTCCCGCTGTTGACGCCACGTGTATTCGTAAACGTCAGCACGACAATGATCACAATGGACAGTAGCTGAGCAGGACTTATTTTGAGAAAACCGAGGTCCAATGCGACGAGATCCTCGCTGAATTGCGGAATGAGGTAAGCGGTAAATTTGGCGAATGCCACAGCCACGGCCGCGATCGTGGCGGTTTGGATAACGGTGAAAAAGCTCCAACCGTACAGGAAGCCGATCAGCGGATTGTAAGCTTCTTTGAGATAAATATACTGACCACCAGCCTTGGGAAACATCGCGCTGAGCTCGCCATAGCTTAATGCGGCCGTGAGCGTCATGAAACCTGTGATGAGCCACACAAACATCAGCCAGCCCACACTGCCGGTATTGCGCATGATGTCGGCGCTGACAATAAAAATGCCCGATCCGATCATACTGCCGGCTACGAGCATTGTGGCGTCAACAAGACCTAGTGAGGGCTTGAAAGAGGTGTTTTCTTGTGGCATAAAGGGTAATAGGTTATTAGGTCAGGTTTTAAACTGTGTAAACTACGAAGTATTTGGACTACTCACAATATCCCCGCCCCGCCACGCACTAAAATGTGCCCATAGCTGCCCCCTTTACTGATAACGCTCCGGATCGTATAGCGTCACATCCACGGAAGGCCTCACACGCTCCGCCAGCTCGGCCACAATTTTCCCGGTACCGGGTCCGAGGCTGATACCCATCATACCATGCCCTCCGGCGACGATCAGGTTGCTCAATTTTCTGGAATACCCCAGATAGGGCAACCCATCGGGTGAGCAAGGCCGGAAACCATACCAGATGCGATCCTTTTTCGGAACAGCTACATCGAGTTCAGGATAATATTGCGGGATGGAATTGACGATCCCCTCTACCCTGTTCATATTGATCTGATTGTTGAGCGGCGCGAGCTCCATGGTACCGCCGAAGCGTACCTGCCCGTTCATGGGCGTAACGGCCACGCGGGCCTCGAGGAGCAGCGCGGGGTGCACAATAGGATGTTGGGAATTGGGCTCCATGAAAGAGTAACCTTTGCCAGGCATTACCGGAATGGATAACCCGGCTTGTTTGGCCAGTTGCGGCAACCAGGAGCCGCCGGTCATGACTACCAGATTTCCTTCGTAGGTTTTAGCAGCTGTTTTAACTCT
>DATMSL010000621.1:0-4360 GCA_035565435.1 Dyadobacter sp.
CTTCTGCTTTTCATCTCCGCTTCACTT
Organism: Dyadobacter sp.; assembly: GCA_035565435.1. Lineage (GTDB taxonomy): Bacteria > Bacteroidota > Bacteroidia > Cytophagales > Spirosomataceae > Dyadobacter. Next base: position 28 of record DATMSL010000621.1, read on the forward strand.
GGCACCCTGGCGCAGTCCGTAAAAGGAAAAATCACTGACGAAAAGAATGGAGCTCCGCTACCGGGCGTCTCGATCCTCGTACAGGGCACCAACACCGGTACAGTGACGGACCCGGATGGGAACTTCTCCCTGAATATGGCCGACGGCACTTACAACATCGTTATTTCTTTCATCGGGTACACGCCCAAGATCGTCCCCGCAGTCGTCTCGGCGGGGCAATCCTCGCCCCTGAATATTGCGTTGGCCGAATCTTCCGAAGTGCTTGGAGAAATTGTGGTAACAGGCTCCCGCAGCGGCGGGCGCTCGCGTATCGACTCCCCTGTTCCGGTGGATATTATTCCGGTATCACAGATCACCAATAGTGTCGGGCAGGTGGATATCAACCAGATCCTGACGTACATCGCACCTTCGTTCCAGTCGTCGCGGCAAACGATCTCCGACGGCACCGACCATATCGATCCCGCGCAGCTACGCGGGCTCGGGCCCGACCAGGTACTTGTGCTTGTGAATGGCAAAAGGAGACACCAGTCCTCACTCGTGAACGTGAATGGCACGGTGAACCGCGGCACGGTAGGCACCGATTTGAATGCAATACCGGCTACTGCAGTGGAGAAGATCGAAATCCTGCGTGATGGGGCCGCCGCGCAATACGGCTCGGATGCGATTGCGGGTGTGATCAACATCATATTGAAAAGCCGCACCGGACTGAGCGGAAACGTGTCGTATGGCGAAAACGTAACGAGCTACGACAAGAACTACATTATCAACAACAATAAGGATGCTTCCGTAAACATTACGGATGGTGGTACCGCACAAGTAGGCCTCAACTACGGGTTGAAAGTGGGGCAGAAAGGTTTCGTAAATATCACCGGCGAATATGTGAAGCGCGGAGCGACCAACCGCACCGGCACCTACACCGGCCAGCTGTTCCCGGCTGTCGACGGCAAGGTGATCGATGATGAGATTCTCGCGCAAAGAGGCCTCACCCGCAACGACTTCGATATGCGCATCGGCAACTCGGAAGTGAAAGGGGGCGGGGTGGTCATCAATGCCGACATTCCGCTCAACGAGCAGCTGGATGTGTATGCATTCGGCCAGTATAATAACAAGAAAGGAAATGCGGCCGGCTTTTACCGATATCCCAACGGCGTACCCGCAGCTGTGCGGACGAACGTGTTCGCGGTGTACCTCAATGGCTTTTTGCCCGAAATCAACAGCGACGTGACCGACATTTCGGCGGCGGCGGGCGTCCGGGGAAAGCTGGGTGAATGGCGGTTCGATCTGAGCAATACATTCGGCAAAAACGACTTCGATTACCGCATTACCAATTCCGTGAACTACACTCAGGCGGTGTCTATCGCTAACTTTCAGCGGGAGTTCAATGCCGGAGGCAACGGATTTTCTCAAAATACGATTAACCTCGATTTCGGTCGGAAATTCGATGTGCTGCAGGGCCTGAATGTCGCATTGGGCGCCGAACAGCGAAGCGAAAAATATACGATCACGGCGGGCGAAGAAGCTTCGTACAAAAACTATGACGTTGCCGCAGGCGTGCCTGCTGGCGCGCAGGTGTTCTCGGGCTTCTTTCCGCAGAACGCCGGATCACATTCGCGGCACAGCGTGGCCGGCTATCTGGATCTGGAACAGGATATTACCAAATCGTGGGTCCTCAGCGCAGCACTTCGTTTTGAGAACTATTCGGACTTCGGCAATACGCTCAACTACAAAGTTGCGACCCGTTACAAAATCACGGATGGCATTGCATTGCGAGCCTCGGCCAGCAGCGGGTTTCGCGCGCCATCGCTGCAGCAGCGTTATTATGCCAAAACCAATACCCTTTTCGTGACCCAAAATGGCCAACAGGTTGCACAGGAAAGCGGCACATTCACCAACGACAGCAAACCGGCTGAAATCCTGGGTATTCCAAAGCTCAAACAGGAAACTTCGCAGAGCTTTACGGTAGGAACTACTATCCAGATCAGCAATGCATTTGAGTTGACTGTCGATGCTTACCAGATCGACATCGACGACCGCATTGTATTGACAAATAATTTCAATGATGGCGGCAATGCCAACCTGAAAGCCCAGCTAGCCGCAGCGAATGCGACGACGGCCAATTTCTTTTCCAATGCGGTTGACACGCGTTCACGCGGGATCGAAGGTGTGCTTTCGTACAACACCAAGTTCGGTCGTAACCAATCATTGCGGGCGGTGCTGGCAGGGACATTTATTCAAAACAAGGTCAAAAAGGGTGCCGACGGCAAGCCTATCATCCATGCGTCGGACATTCTGGTGCAGACCAACCAGGTTAATACCTATTTCAACCGGGAGGATTTGAGTCGGTTCGAGATCGCAAGCCCGCGGAACAAGCAGAGCCTGACGATCAACTATAAGGCAGGAAAATTTGGCGCAATGCTCCGTGGCGTGCGGTTTGGAGAAGTAACTTATTGGGATCCGACCATCGACCCCAACAAACCGGATGCATGGCCCGTCAATGCATTAACCGGACAAAAGGAAACGCTCGATCAGACCTTCGGTGCCAAATTGGTGACCGATATCGCATTAAGCTATGATGTAGTGAAAGGCATCGGTGTCACCATTGGCGCGAACAACGTACTGGATGTGTATCAGGACAAGCATACCCATTCGGGCAATGTGAGCTCAGGCCGCTTCGTATATTCCCGCCGTGTGCAGCAAATGGGTTTCAACGGCCGGTACCTCTTTGCGAGAATCAATTTTAGTTTTTAGGCTATTTATGCTAATCCGGGCCGTTTCCGACCCGGATTAGCCATTTTAAATGGATATCTGATACTGCAATGTCCAGCTGCCTTTGCGTCCGTTCTTTTCTAGCTCGTTAGCCACCGACACAGACTTGTAAACCGGACGGTTCTCATAATTGAGCGACAATTTGCCGTTATGCCCCTTGATCAGCCAGTTAATACCTACATTATAAATATTCGCCGCATCCCGCAAACGATCGTAGTCGCCGCGTTGTAGCGATGCATAAGGCATTAGCGTCCCCTGGGTACCCAGCAGATCGTCTTTTAATTTATAACCAGCCTGTGCGTAAATCACATTTCCCGTCCCGAACATCGGGTACGCGTTCCCGTGCGTGCCGCCTACACCCGCGATAGGCTGCGTGGTGCCGGTAGCCGGGTTCATAATGCCGTTGTACCGAAGGTAGCCCTTGCCATAATCCGTTCCGAAATAGCCGGCATAGGCCGACAATGCAGTTCCTTTCTCTGCATTCAAAAGCATATCCAGGTAGGCCGCCACCGACCAGAGTGTCATGTTGCTATAAATTGTGTCCACCGCTTCTTTGCGCCAGGTAGCATTCTTTTGGGAAGTAATGCCGGCTTCCACATTTAAAACTTTGCGTTTACCAAGGTAAGTGCCCGTCATGTAGCCCGGTGTCGTATTATCCTCGGTATCGAAAATATTGTAAATCAATAACCCCTGGAATTGTTTACTGTTTTTGCGCTGAGCGAAAACGGCGTTCTGATTAAGCACTGCCGGCGTGGAACCACTGGTTTCAACCGGAAACGGATCGGCTACTCCGATGCGGTAATTGAGCTTACCAATCTGTCCGCGGCTGTAAACGGTCAACTTTCTCGAAAACTGGTCGGTCTGGTCAACAGTAGCCTGCGCGAAAACAGGCACGTCCGTGGTCATAATGGTACCGATGCTGGGCTGCGAAAAGCGGGAGAAGCCGCTTACAATCGTAAGCCCGCCACCGAAACGAATAAAATTGCTGCCTTTCCGCTGCACTTCATATTCGCCGACGGCGTCATGGAAAAACGCCGCGATCTTCCGTTGACTTGGTGTCCCCGCAGTATTGTAAGCAGGAAATGCACTCACCTTGTTAAAATTGTTCATTCCGAACTGCGTATAGAAGAATATCCGGTCGGTAAGCTGGCCGAACAACTGCATGCGGGTACGACGAAGGCCGATGTCGAAAGTGTTGCTCTTCGGATCGCTCAAAACGGTGGTACCCGGATTGTTATCATTCAATCTCAGCCATATCTGATTCGTGAATGTGAACTTTACATAATGTGAACCGGATTCATTAAGATTGTAACGAATATCATTTCGCTTGTTGTTGTCCTGGGACACGGCGGGCTGCACCGCGGCAGCCGTGCCGAAGAGCATGAGGGAAAGGAATCTTTTCATTAAGAATACTATTGAGTTACATACACACCAACATCGCTAAAGAACCCTTCTAAGAGAGCTAAAACGACATTAGTAGTTAATTGAAAATAATATTGAACACGGTAGCAAAACGACTTACAAAAAGTCATTTCCCTAGCCGGGCCTTCAAATATAAGGCGGGTTG
>DATMSL010000622.1:0-8989 GCA_035565435.1 Dyadobacter sp.
AGATATAAGTTTGACCGGAGTGTTTCACTTTCACCGCATATTTTCAGGTTGCGCCCCGCGCCGCATTCGCGCACGCCGATCGAGGGTTATTCACTGAAAATTACGCCCGAAAATCACTTCATCAACTGGCAACAGGACCCGTTCGGAAATTACCAGGCGCGGGTTGTTTTTCCCGAAAAGGCAACAGAACTGAGCATCGACGTGGAGGTGATCGCCAAAATGCAGGTGATCAACCCGTTCGACTTTTTTGTGGAAGATTATGCGGATAAATATCCTTTCAAATATGAGGCGACCCTGGAAAAGGAGCTGGGTCCTTACCTCGAACCGCGGGAAGCAGGGCCGCTTTTGATGGATTTTATTCAAAAACTGAATATTCAGCAGGATATCAAAACGGTCGATTTCCTGGTGTATCTCAATCAGGAACTGTACAAGGCCATTAACTATAACATCCGCATGGAGGCGGGCGTGCAGACCTGCGAACAGACGCTCACGATCCAAAGCGGATCGTGCCGCGATTCGGCGTGGCTGCTGGTGCAGATTCTGCGGCATCTGGGCATTGCGGCGCGGTTTGTGTCGGGATACCTGGTGCAGCTTACTTCCGATATCAAGTCGCTCGACGGCCCTTCCGGTCCCGAGGCGGATTTTACCGATCTTCACGCGTGGACGGAGGCATACGTGCCGGGTGCGGGATGGATCGGTCTCGACCCTACTTCCGGGCTTTTTGCCAGTGAAGGGCATATTCCCCTCTGCTGCACGCCAGACTATGCCAGCGCAGCTCCGGTTTCAGGTGCGACCGACGTTGCCGAAGTGACTTTTGAATTTGATAACAAGGTTTTCCGCATTCACGAAGACCCGCGCGTCACCAAGCCCTATTCTGAGGAACAATGGGCGCAGGTGATGCAGGTGGGCCATGATGTGGAAAAGGATTTGCAGGAAAACGATGTCCGCCTCACGATGGGTGGCGAGCCTACCTTCATTTCCATAGATGATTTCGAATCGGCCGAATGGAACACGGCAGCCGACGGGCCGTTGAAGCGGCAACTGGCTTATGACCTTTCATTGCGGCTTAAAAACCGCTTTGCGCATGGCGGGCTACTGCATTTCGGGCAAGGCAAGTGGTACCCGGGCGAGTTGTTCCCGCGCTGGCAATATGCCTTATACTGGCGGAATGATGGTGTTCCAATGTGGAAAAACGACGATTTAGTAGCCAAAGAGGGGGAGACGAAATATGCATTCCGCGATGCCGAGATTTTTACTAGTGAACTGACCAAGTACCTCGGGATCGATACCAATAACATTACACCGGCCTACGAAGACCCTGTTTACTGGGCCATGGAAGAAGGTAAGCTGCCGGTGAATGTCGACCCATTGAAAGTTAACCTCAAAGATTCCGTCGAACGCAGGACACTGGCAAAATTGCTCGAAAAAGGCTTGAATAACCCGGCCGGATTCGTGATTCCGGTCAAATGGGAGGAAGGGGGAAAGCATTGGACGAGTACAGCCTGGCAGTTTCGCCGGGATAACTGCTTCCTGATCCCCGGAAATTCGGCGATGGGCTATCGTTTGCCGTTGAATTCCTTACCTGAAATCGCCAAAGAGCGGCGTGAACAGCCGATAGAGCGCAGCCCGTTCGAGGATTTGCCTGCATTGGCTGATTACCAGCCCATTGTGCAGGCCCGCTATGGTTCTGTGGCGCCCGGTTATGAGTTGCCGTTGAATGTGCCGCCGGTGGATGAGGAAGAAGGTTCAAAGAAAAAGAAAGAAGAAGAGGCGCAGAACAACCTGTTGTTTGATATACCTGTTATAAAAACGGCGATCTGCGTCGAGGAACGCGATGGCATTATCTACGTTTTCCTGCCCCCGACCGATTACCTGGAACATTACCTCGATCTGATGGCGTCCATCGAAGCCACTGCCGAGAAGCTGAAAATGCCGGTGCGGATTGAGGGGTATCCTGCGCCATCGGATTACCGGGTGCAGAAGCTGATCGTTACGCCCGACCCGGGAGTAATCGAAGTGAATATCCATCCTGCGAAAAACTGGCAGGAGCTGGTAGATAATATCAGCGCATTATACGAAGAAGCATTCTTCTCCCGATTAGGAACTGACAAATTCATGGTCGATGGCCGGCATACCGGCACGGGTGGCGGTAACCACGTCACCATCGGAGGTGCCAAACCGGCCGATAGCCCGATACTACGCCGTCCCGACTTGCTGCGCAGCCTGTTGACCTACTGGCAGCACCATCCGGCATTAAGTTACCTTTTTGCAGGCCCGTTCATTGGCCCTACCAGCCAGGCGCCGCGCATCGACGAAGGCCGCGACGAGCGATTGTACGAAGTGGAAATTGCATTTGACCAGATTCCCGAACACGGCGAGGTGCCATTCTGGATGGTCGATCGCATTTTCAGGAATTTACTGGTGGACATCACGGGCAATACGCACCGCTCGGAGTTTTGCATGGATAAATTGTATTCGCCCGATTCCTCGAGCGGACGGCTGGGTATTCTTGAATTCCGTGCATTCGATATGCCGCCGCACAAGCATATGAACCTCGTGCAGACGCTGCTCATCCGTGCGCTCATTGCGAAGTTTTGGAAAGAACCTTATAAACATAAACTCATCCGCTGGGGTACCGAGCTCCACGACCGCTTCCTACTGCCGCATTTCGCCTACCTCGATATGGTGGACGTGGTGAATGATCTGAAAGCGGCAGGCTACAACTTCGATATTTCGTGGTTCGACCCATTCTTCGAGTTTCGCTTCCCGCATTATGGCGGCATTACGGTCGACAATATTCAGTTGGAATTGCGGCTGGGCATCGAGCCGTGGCATGTTTTGGGAGAAGAATTGTCGAATGCCGGCACGGCGCGGTTTGTGGATTCGTCGCTCGAAAGGTTGCAGGTAAAAGTGAGCGGATTTGTGGAAGGAAGGCATATCCTGGTCTGTAATGGCTGCCGTGTGCCGCTCCGGAGCGCGGGGATTAAGGGCGAATATGTGTCGGGAATCCGGTACAAAGCCTGGAACCCGCCATCGGCATTGCACCCGACGATCGGAGCCGATGCGCCGCTGGTTTTCGATATTGTGGATACCTGGAATAACCGTATATTGGGCGGCTGTACCTATTTTGTTGCGCATCCCGGCGGGCGCAGTTTTGATACTTATCCGGTGAATGCTTTCGAGGCCGAATCGCGCAAAATCAGCCTTTTCCAGGGATTCGGGCATACGCCGTCCGCTACCCGCGAGGTACCGGTCGTCGAGAAAACGGCTTCGGGCGTTTCCCGGTTTGTGGCCGAAACGAAAAAGGAAATGCGCGGCGACACCCCGATCGAATTGATCAATCCGGAGTATCCCAATACGCTGGATTTACGCAAATTCTGGAAATCGAGATAGATTTGCAGTATAACCCTGATTTTGAATATGCTTACCGAGGCTTCCGTGAACCTGTTACAATCCTATCAAGCCGGCCTGACTTCTTACGACGAGGTGCTGGATCCCAACGGAAAATTGAAGCCGCATTGGCAGGCGCTCTTCGCCACACTGGAAAAGCTGGGCATCGGGGAGCTTCAAAACCGTAATCAGGAGATTATCAGTAAACTACGGGAAAATGGGGTGACGTACAATGTCTACGGCAGTCCCGACGGCATGAACCGTCCCTGGCAGCTCGACCCGATCCCGTTCCTGATTGAACACCGAGAATGGGACAAGATTTCGAAAGGTTTACAACAGCGGGCAGTATTGCTCGACCTCATTTTAAAAGATGTATACGGGCCCAGAAACCTCGTGAAGGACGCTGTCATTCCGGCAGAGCTCGTTTTTGAAAACACAGGATTTTTACGGCCTTGCATTGATATCAAAGTTCCCGGCCCGCGGCAGCTGACGTTGTTTGCAGCAGACATGGCACGAGGGCCGGACGGACAAATGTGGGTGCTCGATAGCCGGACGCAGGCCCCTTCCGGCTCAGGTTATACGCTTGAAAACCGCATTGTGATGAGTAAGCTGTTGCCCGAGCTGGCCGACGGCATGTATGTAAGCAAGCTCTCGCCTTTTTTTAACAGCATTCAAAACACAGTACTCAGGCTGTCCGACAAAACCCGCGACGCCCCCAACATTGTTTACCTCACCCCCGGACCGGGTAATGAGGCCTATTTTGAGCACGCTTACCTAGCCTCGTACCTGGGTTACACGCTTGCGCAGGGCGACGACCTGCTGGTGCGCAACGGGAGCGTGTGGCTGAAATCCATTGACGGCCTGCAAAAAGTGGATGTGATCGTCCGCCGGGTGGACGATGACTGGTGCGATCCGTTGGAACTGCGGGAGGATTCCCGTCTCGGCGTACCGGGGCTTTTGCAGGCGATCCGCCTCGGTAATGTGCAGGTAATGAATCCGCCGGGCTCGGGTGTGTTGGAAAACCATGCCTTTCTGGCATTCATGGAGAATATATGCCAGTATTTTCTGGGAGAAAAGCTGATTATGCCCAATGTCGCCACCTGGTGGTGCGGGCATCAGAAGGAACTGACCTATGTGCTCGACAATATCGATGAGCTGATCATTAAAAAGGCTAACCGCAAATCCAAATTCGCTTCGATTTACGGCCGGACATTGACCGATGAAGGAAAAGCCAGCCTGAAAGCGATGATCGCCCAGCGGCCGCACGATTTCATCGCGCAGCAGGAAGTAAGTCTTTCCACAACACCTTCATTAATCAACGGCGTGATAGAGCCCCGGTATGCGGCTTTGCGGGCATTTATGGTGGCCGATGAAAACGGTTACCACGTGATGCAGGGCGGGCTTACGCGCAGCTCGGCCGTGAAGGATCGGTTTGTAATCTCCAACCAACAAGGGGGCTTTTCAAAAGATACCTGGATCGTTTCCGACAAGTCGGACGAGCCGCAGGAGCGCATTATCCTGAATACTCCTGCCGCAGTGAACAAACACGTCTCACTTCCGAGCCGGAGCGCCGAAAACCTTTTTTGGGTAGGGCGATACTGCGAGCGGGCGATGGCGGTGATCAAGTTTATGAATATCACCATCAATGTGCTCAACCTCGACCGCAACTTCGGCGGATCGGCCAAGCAGGAGCATATTAAGGTGCTTTTGCAGTCGTTGACGCACGTCTCGGCGACCTATCCCGGGTTTTTGGACGGAGATGAAAAACTGAATGACCCATACAAGGAAATCATTGCATTGATTTCCGATAACTGCCGTGCGGGCACAGTCGCTTCGAATATTGGCTCGTTCCTGAATGCCGTCGGTGCCGTCAGGAACCAGTGGGAGCTGGAAATCTGGCGCATTGTGGATTTGATCGATAACGGTTACCATGAGATCCGGAATGCGTCGCACATGAACAGTACCAACATCCAGCGCACGCTCGACGGTCTGTTCAACAATATGTTCACATTTCTCGGCGTGATCGCCGAAAGTATGCCGCGGGATAATAGTTACCTGCTGCTCGAAACAGGGAAATTGATCGAAAGGATACTGTCGAGAATCAGTGTGATCCAGTCGAACTTTGGCGTGGGACGCACGGCTGCGGTGGAGAGCGAGTTGATCGAAGCGACGTTGATCAACCACCATATGCTGGTGAATTACCGACAAATTTATAAGTCGCATCTAAGCGTGGAGGCCATGCTGGACATGATTTTGCTGGAACCGCGCTTGCCTTATTCGTTGACCTACATGCTCGATGAGCTGGGTAAAAACCTGGCAGAACTGCCGGCCACTGCACATGGGGAAAGGCTCAACGAGGCCGAAAAGCTCGCATTGAAAGCATCGACGCTGATCAAACTTTCGAATATTCAGGATCTGACGAAATGTAATGCTGATGACGAGCGGGAAGAGCTCTTTACGCTGCTTGGAGAGGTTGCAAGGCTGGTGAGTTCGGTATCCATTTACCTCACCAACCAGTATTTCAGCCACACATTGATACACCACTCTTTTGAACCGATGGACTACGATACGGATGAAGTATAAGCTGATCCATAAAACCGAATACAAATACGCCGAGGCCGTCAACAACTACCACAGCCTCGTGTGTCTCACGCCACGCACGCTACCTGATCAGCTTTGCCAGGATTTCAGCATTAAAATTACCCCCGAGCCGGCCCAAATTAGCGAGCGGGTCGATTTTTACGGTAATACCACGCATTATTTTTCCCTGCATTCACCTCATAAGACGCTGACGGTGCTCACAACGGCGATCGTCGAGCGTTTGAAAGAGCGTACGGGCTCGCTGTTCATTCCGTCGTCGGTTACCAGTGGAGAGGCCAGGGAGCGGCTTACAAACGACCGCGCGACGAAGATTTCCGTTTTGGAATACACATTACCCAGCCCACTCGTGAAATGGGACGCGGAAATCAAGGCATTCGCCAGCGATTGTTTTGATGATCAGGTGCCATTGTACGAATGCATTGCGAAACTTTGCAAAAAGATTTATACCGAATTCAAGTTCGTGCCGGATTTCACGACCGTTAACACGCCTATTAAGGAAGTACTGGCTGCCAAAAAGGGCGTTTGTCAGGATTTTTCGCATCTGGCGATTGCCTGTATCCGCAGTTTTGGTTTCGCGGTGCGGTATGTGAGCGGGTACCTGGAAACATTACCGCCGCCCGGAAAGCCCAAGTTGCAGGGCTCCGACGCTTCACATGCCTGGATCTCGGTTTTTATCCCCGATTACGGCTGGTGCGATTTCGATCCCACGAACAATGTCGTGCCCGGCGAGCGCCACATCGTTACCGCTTGGGGACGTGATTACAGCGATGTACCCCCGCTGAAAGGCATTATTTTCAGCTACGGAAAACACACGCTTTCAGTAGAAGTGGACGTGATCCCGATTTAATACCGGAATGGGCTGCATTTACCCCATTTTTTAACAGAATGGTTCAGGCAAAGAATTTGAGAATTGGCCGGTGTTGCCTAATTTTACCAGATCATTTTGAAATAAGTGTACAAAACCTCTTTTAATGTAACCGCGCAGGTCGGTCTGTGTCAGATGCAATGATGCTGCGGTGGTTTCTTCTAAGAATTAATAATTATCAGAATTACGAATGAAAGAAATAGCATTTAGAGATGCCATTCGCGACGCTATGTCGGAAGAGATGCGCCTTGACAAGAGTATTTTTTTGATGGGGGAAGAGGTTGCGGAATACAACGGTGCTTATAAGGCGAGTCAGGGAATGCTCGATGAGTTCGGCCCTGAGCGCGTGATCGATACGCCCATCGCGGAGCTTGGCTTTGCGGGGATTGCGGTGGGAGCTGCCGGAAACGGCCTTCGTCCGATCGTCGAGTTCATGACATTCAACTTCTCGCTGGTGGCGATCGACCAGATCATCAACAGCGCGGCTAAGATTCTCTCGATGTCAGGCGGCCAGTATGGTTGCCCGATCGTGTTCCGCGGCCCGACCGGTAATGCAGGTCAGCTCGGCGCACAGCACTCGCAGAACTTCGAAAATTGGTTTGCCAACACGCCAGGTCTGAAGGTAGTGGTTCCTTCGAATCCTTACGACGCAAAAGGCTTGCTGAAATCGTCTATCCGCGATAATAACCCGGTGATCTTCATGGAATCGGAGGTGATGTACGGTGATAAAATGGCTGTTCCTGAGGAAGAATACCTTATTCCACTGGGCAAGGCTGATATCAAACGCCAGGGTAAAGACGTAACGATCGTTTCTTTCGGTAAAATGATCCCCCGCGTGGTCATGCCGGCGGTACTTCAACTCGAAAAAGAAGGTATCGACGTGGAAGTGGTTGATTTGCGCACCGTTCGTCCGATCGACTACGCTACCGTGATCGAGTCGGTTAAGAAAACCAACCGCTGCGTGGTAGTGGAAGAAGCCTGGCCACTGGCGGCGATTTCTTCGGAACTTGCTTACCACATCCAGCGCAATGCATTTGATTATATGGATGCGCCGGTGATCCGTGTGAACAGCCGCGACGTGCCTCTTCCATACGCGCCTACGCTGATCGAAGAGATCCTGCCAAGCGTGAAGCGCACAGTGGAGGCCGTGAAATCGGTGCTTTATAAATAATCTTCAGAGATTCACAGCAAAGCCATTACCGACCCAGGTTTTGGCTTTGTTAATTATAGCCCCTGATGTCAGTGTTAGTAAGTTTCTCATTTGAAAGTGGTTATTAATTAAATACTATTCCGAAATAGGCAGAATACTAGTACTTTTGTGCTTTGAACGCTCCTTGATGTAGACTAACAAATCAATTCAGATTATGCAAGAAGAACGAACAAGATATTCAGAGGAAGAATTAAAGGAGTTTGAAGAGCTGATCCGTGGGAAACTGGAAGCGACAAGAAGTGAGCTCGAATACATTAAAACAGGATTGAGTAAAAAGAACGATAGCGGCACGGACGTAACAGCCGGAGCGGCCAAATTAGTGGAGGACGGGGCAGATGCCAGTGAGCGCGAGAATTTGAGCCAGTTGGCCGCACGTCTTCAAAAATATTCGGTACAGCTCGAAAACGCGCTGATCCGCATCAAAAACGGTACTTACGGCATTTGCATCGACACCGGCAAACTGATCCCGAAAGAGCGCCTGCGCATTGTACCGCATACACAGCAGACCATTGAAGCGAAGCTGAAAAGAGCTAGCTGATATTCATCAAGACCAAATAGGACTGAAAGCGGGTTATTCCAAATGGAATAGCCCGCTTTTTTTGCGTGATGGTGCAAAGCTTCTGCTTTGCACACGCTATTTGCAGGCCTCCGGCCGGTCATTAACGCAAAAGTGTCTTTCGGTATGGACCGGCCGGAGACCTGCGGATAGTGGGCACGAAGGAAACCTTCGCGCCATTGCTCTTACTACTCCGCTTCGCTTCCTAGCACCTCGCGGAAAACTTCCATTAAGCCTTCCGATGGCTCTTGCCCTTTGTTTTTGCTTTTGAAATACTCTTGAAAAAGCTTCTCCATACTCAAAGACAAATCCACTTCCGACGATGTATCAGCCACCTCGCTCTTCTTTATTTGCGGGATAATTTGAA
>DATMSL010000623.1:0-4719 GCA_035565435.1 Dyadobacter sp.
AGTCGCGATAAGCACTCCGGAAGATCTGACCGACAGAACAATATCGCTGATGAAAAAGGCCTGGTTAAAATATCCGTTATGTATCCCTACGCCGAGGGTAAGACCTTCAATATGGAATATTATGAAACCAAGCACATGCCCATGGTAGCGGGTTATCTGGGGGCAAATCTGGTAAAATACACGATCGAGAAAGGGCTTTCCAGCGGCATCCCGAACCAACCATTGCCTTATATGGCTATCGGTACATTTTATGTCAAAAGCCTGAGTGAATACCAGAAGGCCATCGCCCCGAACCGCGACGCCATTCGCGCGGACTTTGCGAATTATACCGATGTCACTCCGGTGATTTTGGTGAGCGAAGTGGTAAAGTAAACCGACAACGGCCATTGACGCAGTTCACGATAAACTACCCTTTTTAGCCTCGGTCGGCGTTTTACCAAAAATCTTTTTGAATTCCGTACTGAAGTACTTGCTATCGTCAAAACCGATCATCATGCTCACCTCGCTGACGTTATAAACTCCCGAATCGAGCAGCTTTTTGGCTTCATTAAATCGGATCGTTTTCACGAAATCATTGATCGTCAGCCCTGTAAGCGATCTCAATTTTCTATACAATGCCGATACGCTCATTCCAATCTGCGTAGCAAGCTCGTTGACCCCAAAGTCGCGATCGGAAATATGCTCTTTAACAAGTGAGCCAAGTTTCATGATGAATTCCTCGTTCTTGTCCTGGGCAATGTTCCTGCTCTCCTGCTGGTCCGTTAAAACAGACTGGCGGTAACGGTCTTTCAAATCGTCTCGCAGTCGGATCAGGTTGCGCACCTTTAATTCAAGAATCCTCGGATCGAACGGTTTAACAAGATAATCGTCAGCCCCCGAAGCGAGCCCTTCGATGATTTGCTGGTTCTGTGCCATTGCCGTCAATAACACGACTGGTATATGGGAAGTCGTAATATTCTCTTTCAAGTGACTGCATAGCTGCAAACCGTTCATATCCGGCATCATAATGTCCGACAGGACAATGTCGGGAAAATGCTCATTGGCAAGTTGCAAGCCGCGAAGCCCGTTTTCGGCTTCTAATATGTTGAATTCGCTTTCGAAAAGCTCCCTGATAAACACGCGTAACTGGTCGTTATCCTCGACAATCAGGATCGTGTTAGCTTTCTTTGCAGAGACACTGTTGTGCGCGACAGGTAACTTTGCCGTCGTTTCTGTTAACGTGCTGCCCATGTAATCGCCGTTTTTCGGCGCAATTTGCTCGGGGGAAAAGTGCCGGTTTCCACGCGGTATCCGTATTGTTAGCGTAGTACTACCGGCCATAGTTTCGGTCTCAGCGCGGCTTTCGGCAGTAAGGTCGCCGCGATGCTGTTCCACAATGCTCTTGGAAAGCGCCAGTCCGATCCCGTAACCGGGTTTTTCCGAATCCGCCTGGTAGTAATACGTGAATAGTTTCCTCAAATGCTCTTCCGGTATGCCTTTGCCGTTGTCCTGGACGGCAATGCTCACCTCATTGCCGACTTCCACAATGCGCACTGCCACCTTACCGCCTTCGGAGGTGAATTTGTATGCATTGCTAAGCAGGTTATAAAACACTTTTTGCATCTGAGCCAGATCCAGCCACAACAGCATCGGCGTGTCCGGGCATACCAAGATCGTTTCAATGTCCTTTTCTTTCGCGGTATGCTCAAATGCGGCAAGGACGCCTTTCATGATTTTGACCACGTCATGTTCCTTTACTTGCAGCCTCACCCCGCCGCTTTGAACCTTACGGAAGTCGAGCAGCTCATTGACCAGCAGTAGCAAACGGTCAGAACTGTTTTTAGCAAATCCTAAATAATGCTCAACGGTTTTACCATCGTATGCATGCTGAAAGGCTTTTTGCATTGGCCCTGAAATCAACGAAAGGTGCGTTCTAATTTCGTGGGAGACGTTGGTGAAGAAGTCGAGTTTAACCTGGTTCAGCGCATTTTCCTTTCGGAACGAGCTGCGAAGCCAGAAAAACCTTGTAACGGCATACACAGTGGCAGCAATCAGCACAATATAGGCTAAGTAGGCATACCAGGTTTTCCACCAGGGTGGCAGTATATTGATTTTTAGACGAAGCGGATCAGGGTTCCAGTAACCATCGCCGTTCGCAGCCCGTACCGTGAACACATAGTCTCCCGGCGGCAGGTTCATATAAGTTGCAGATTGGTTACCCGTGTAGGTCCAGGAATTATCGAACCCTTCCAGCTTGTAGGCATACCGGTTTCGTTCCGATCTTGGGAAGCTCAATAGTGCAAAACTGATAGAAAAGATGTTCTGGTCATGATGCATGGTCAATTCCTCGGTTTGATCGAGGTTTTGTGTGAGCAAACCCGTGTCATCACCGGCTCTGACCTCCCGGTCCAATAATTTCAGCTGCGTTAACACCAACTGTGACGTGCCGCTCCTGGCTGTTACCTGGCTGGGCGAGAACTGAAAAATTCCTTTGTTGGTCGTAAAATAAAGCATCCCCGAAGCACTTTTCACGCTCGACGCGGGCCGCGAAATTCCGTTGAAAGGGAGGCCGTCCTGGTAGCCGTAGGTTTGCAGCGTCCGTTTCTCGGGATGGTACCGTGTCAACTCCGCTTCGGTGGCAAGCCAGAAATAACCTTTTTTGTCTATCTGAATATCTTCGATTTTTGAAAGTGTTATCTTCGGGTCAAGCCGGAATTTGCCCGAAGAGGGGTCGAAGCTCTGCAAACCTTGCCGGGTGACTGCCCATATTCTGCCTGCCTGGTCTTCCGCCAGTCGCCATACTGCAGCAAAATTCCCGGCCCCTCTGCTTTTGTCTGTGGTCAATTCTTCAAAATCGACCGCGCCATTTTTGAGCACAAATGCCTCGTCACCACCGCCTATCCATATATTTTGCTTCGAATCTTCCAATACACTATGGGCGTAGCTTACAGACTTGTATTTTTGGAACCGGCCGGTATGTTTGTCAAACAATAGTGCGCCGAAAGTTCCTATCAACCAAAACCGGCCCCTCGAATCTTCCAAAATCTCGTGCACCCTGCCATCGTCCACCGCCTTATCACTCCCGCTGGCCGCAGTAGGATAATGGCGATAGCTCCCGGAATCAAGGTTGAAGCTTGTCAGCACCGTGTTTCCTGCCGCCCAGAGCGTGTTGTTCCCGTCAATGTAAAAATGATAATAGTCGGAAGAAGGCCGCAATTTCAGGTCGAACGATCTCGCCTGCAAACCCGAGGTGTCAAACAGAAGCAACTTTTTCTGATCCTTCCCGATTACCCAAAGTTTGCCATCCCTGCTATTGCCCATCCATGAATTGGCATAGCGAACATCGGAGATGCCGCTCACTGTAAAAGGCCATGAAAGGAAACGGGGAGCATTCGGATAGAAATTACTGACGCCAAAATAGTAAGTCCCCAGCCATACTCCACCCTGCCGATCCAGACACATGGTTTGAATATAGTTATCGGCCAGACTATAAATATTGCCCGGCTGATTTCTATACCAGGTAGTCTTGCGGCTAACAGGATCGAACAAAGCCAACCCGGAATGCGTCGCGATCCAAAGCTTTCCTTTGCCGTCGGGCAGGATGCAGCTTACAACGGGCGTCCCCCCGTCTGGGTCGACGAAGCCTTCCATTGGTCTGAATGTCTTCGTCGCTATGTCAAAATAAACAATCCCCCCGGAGCTCGGCCCCAGCCAGATTACGTTCCGTTCATCCAGGTACTGTGTACGGAAATCATTAATCAGCGGCGATTTATTGGCTGAGTTGAAACGAAAGACTTGTGGAGGATTTCCGTTGGCGGGTACATGAACCATCCCATTATCGCTTCCTGCCCAAAAATCACCCTGGCTTGTTTGGCTTACCGAAAAAATGTCCTTGTCGAGCCCCTCAAAAGTACGGTGAAGAATATAGGTCACCTTTATTCCACTTTTTGTAACCGCGATACTATTCAAGCCGAAAGGCGTTCCCACCAATATCCGGTGATCGCGGTCTTCCGCTATGAAATAGATGTTGTTGTTGAGTTCAGGGTTGGTGTTGGGCAGATTGTGATCGATGTGCGTAAAATTGTCTGTCTCCCGGTTATACCGATCTAGTCCGCCCGTTCCGGCCACCCAAAGGTCGCCTTTCGAGTCGCAGAAAACGGCATTCAGCATGTCGGACGAAATAGAGTTCGGATCGGAAGAATTATGCAGGTATTTTTTCAGCGTGTGAGAATCATACCGGAAAAGCCCCGCGTAGGTAGCAAACCACATGAAGCCCTGCTTATCCTGAACCATCCCTCTGGCGTTAGACATAGAACCGACTTCCAGACCGGCCAAATTCCTGAAGGCCTGCGCTTCAGCAAAATGAGTAGAACAGATAATTGCTATTACAAGTACTACCCGGCGAAAGACAAACAAAATATCCAAAAAAACGTGAGTTAAGTTAATCCAACTTTTTAAAACAACTTAATGAAGAAGGTTTTCTAACACTCCTACTGAAAATCATTGCTGAGTAAACAAGTGGTTACGTTGCGATTCGCAACCACTCGACTAAACCAGAAACATCAGCACTTTAAAATAGAATACATAGTCATTGCGATCAACAATGCTATACGAAATAATTTTGGCAGTTATATAAGTCATGACGGATCTGCAGAGGGTCAGCTTCCGCTTCTTATTTCTTTAATTTACCCTTATTTCGATATCGTTGAAACGGTGCCAGCGGTCATCAATGTGGAAAGT
>DATMSL010000624.1:0-9293 GCA_035565435.1 Dyadobacter sp.
ATTGAAATTAACACAGACATGTCTTCATTTAAATACTCCCTGCTTTTCGTCCTCATTGTCGCATTATGTTGTTCCTGCGAAAAAAATGTCCCGGCCCCTACAACAGTCAAAGAAGCGGTCGACCATGCGGTTTTTCCCTACATCGCCACAGGTGCAAACGTCGGCGTCATCGTCGGGGTGATCAAGAATGGCGACAGGCAAATATTCAGTTATGGCGAAAAAGAACCGGGCGGCCTAAGTCAGATCGAACCGACGTCAGTGCTCGAAATCGCATCCATTACCAAGGCATTTACCGCCATCGCGCTGGCGAATATGCACTTGCGTGGAGAGCTGAACCTCGACGATCCCATTGAAAAGTTCCTGCCTGCCGAAGTGAAAGTCCCTTCATTCAACGGAAAAAAAATCACCCTGCGGCACCTGGCAAACCACACATCGGGATTTCCCAGACTACCTTCCAACATGAACGACGACGCCTACAATCCCTACGTGGGTTATACCGAGCAAAATATGTACGAATTTGTCAACGGCTACACCCTGGATCGCGAGCCCGGCAGCAAGCTCGAATACTCGAATGTGGGCTATGGATTGTTGGGACAGATACTGTGCTCCCGGTCCCAATCGGGTTACGAGGAAATGGTTATCCGGAACGTACTGAGGCCGCTGGGCATGACGCACACGACAGTTTCATTCACCGAAGAGCAACTGTCAAACCTGGTTAGCGGCCACCACGGGAATAAGACTGTGGAGTCGTGGAGCCAGTATATGGCCAACATCTTCCAGGGAACCGGATCGCTGATTTCCACCATGAACGATATGCTGATTTTTCTCGAAGCAAACATGGCCACGGTTAACAATCCCCTCAAAGAAGCCATCAGTCTCACGCATCAACGCACATTTACACACGATGGCGATCACCAGGATGGTATTGGCCTGGGGTGGACACTGGTTGCTTATGATCAAAAGCAGTACATCTGGAAAAACGGCGGCAATGGCGGCTACACTTCATTCATTGGGTTTGACGAATCGTCCAAAACCGGCGTGGTAATCCTGTCAAACTCCTCGCTGAACCCAGACCCGTTTCAGACCCAGATGGGATTCGAGATTCTGCGGGCGATAAATGGTCAATAGGCCGGCATTTACTCCGGCATACCCACCCGGTCGGCATCAAGCACTGCCTGGTTCCTAACCAGTAAGGACCGCAGTGCAGCATAGGGCACTGACTGCACCGCCAGTTTCCCCTCCTCTGCCAGCACAGCGGCCAAGCCTGCCGCCTGGCCAAGCAACATAAAAGTCCATTCCAGACGGACAGCACCGTAGGCTATGTGGCTCGATGAAATGCATGTGGGGGTGATCAGATTGGTGCATTCGGCCTGCCGGGGTACCATCGAGCGGTAGGAAATGCCGAAAGGCCGCCAGTAATTTCCTCCAAAAACAAACCCTTCGTTGTAAGCCGCGCCGTCGCGCACGATCCTGCGCACGCTGTGCACGTCCGTAGGCCAGTACGCCACGCATACGGGATCTTCCACGGGTACCGGGTTTTCACGCTTTACATGATGTTGCGTAATTACATAATCTGCCACCATCCGCCTGGCGTCGCGGACGTAGAACATTCGGGGAAAATTTCCGTTGTCTGTGAATTCATCCCTCGCATAGCCCCACTGAGCCCATTCCCGCTGTAACTGCGGCGCCAGGCTTCCTACTTCCTCGTCAGTGGCGAGGAAGTAGAAAAGCCCTTTGGTGAATCGCTCGTGATAGCTCAGTATTTGTCTGCGTTTGGCATAAGATGCTTCGGGATATTCGGTATTCAAGCCATACAAATTATGGGAAAGGTCGTGCCAGGCTCCCAGGTCGGTCTTTCCGTTCGGCAATTGGGCGCCTGGCGTATACAATTTGCCCCCTGCCCTAAGATAGCGAAGGTAAATCTCGTATTCACCGCGCCAGTAGCCCTCCGGTTTGTAGAATGCGACACGATTATGCGCATTCTTTGTCAGGCATACCCTGAAACAGTAGGCCTGCAAATGCCTGTCGGCAGCGCCCGGCGTGGCAGCGCCCGGCGTGGTAGCGCCCGGCGTGGTAACTCCCGGCGTTCCAAATGCTTCGTCCTGTATGGTAGGAATCAGCCCGCTGGCAGCATTGCCGGCAATGCGGTATGGGTCCACTTTCACGGCAAACTGCGCATGGGTTGTTTCGGCCCTGATACCGTTCAGCGTTTCACCGTAGGTGCTGTTCGCTTCCCTGCCCACCGTCGTACTGACACCCGCGGCAGCCAGTAAATCCCCTTCGATCGTCGCATCGACGAACACCGCCGCTTCAAAGTGCCCGCCGTCCGTTGTTTTGATCGCCGTGATCTTCGGCCCGTCCTTTTTTACGGCGTCGGCCTCTTCTGCAATACTGGTATGGCAAAAAATGGCAATACGGTATTCCGCCAGCCATTCACCGATCACGCGTTCCGCTACGCTGGATTCCATTCGCCAGAGGCCAGGGTCCTTCCGCTGCTCTTTCAGCATTTGCTCAAAAGCTTCGCGGCGGCCGTACGCGTCGGCCACACGGCGGTAGAACTCCAACGCGATGCCCCCTACCGCCGGGCTATTGCTGAACTCCTTGTGGTTGTCGATATCCGACCCGCCGAGCCCTTCTACCATGTGGCCGCCGATATGCGCGCCGGGTTCCAGCAGCGCCACTGTTTTGCCCAGTCTTGCCACCTGTATCGCGGCGGTAAAACCACCCGCCGTACCGCCATACACAACCACATCGAACCGCTGCCGGCCGAATCCCGCGATTGAAATACAGAGCATTACAATCGATACAATCCATTTTTGCATAAACCTATTTTTTGCGAACGTCCCTGTCTCCATCCCACTGCTGGTGATCGACGCTGATAATCACTCCTTTTTCCTTCAACTTTGCCTGCAAAGCACCCATATCGACCTTCTGAACTTCCTTGCCTTGCTTCGCTGCCATCGCAGCGGCAATGCCCGCGCTGTTGCCCAACTGCATCCAGGTCGACTCTACCCTGGCTGAACAAAATGCAACGTGCGAAACCGACAAACAAACCGGTACCAGCAAATTGGTGCATTCGGCAGCTTTGGGTGTGATCGTGCGATAGGAAAACTCATAGGGTGCCGTAGTAGGATGCCAGATTCTGCCTTCATTCACGAATTGGGTTTTCGAAACCGCCACGCGCTGTACATGGTGACTGTCAATCCAATGGGAACCCAGGCAAATGGCGTCAGGCTTGGAACGTGTTTCCAGAATGTCCTTCTGAGTCTGAATCAATGCGCCTTTCATCCTCCGTGCCTCGCGGATATACAGATAGTAAGGAAAATTTCCGTTGTCCTGAAACTCGTCGGCCGTCAACCCGTATTGGTTCACCTCCTCGTGCAGCGCTTTGGGAACGGATGGATCGTTGGCCAGAAAGTACAGCAAACCCAGCGTCCAGTTCTTATGGTCGTCGTAAATGGCTTTCTGTTTGGCATAATCCGCATCCGGATATTCGACATTACCGCCGAAATGCCCGAGTGAGATCACCGATTTCTGCTTGTTATTGGTTTCGAATTTGCCTTGCGGATAATTCCATGCGTACAAATCAATAATGTCACTGAAACGCGTATCAGGTTTATTTTTCAGAAGGCGTTTAAGGAGGACAAAGCGGCCGGGGTTATAATGCTCGGGTTTTGGAAAAGGTACCCGGTTACCGAGTGTGGACATCACCACACGGAAGTTGTAGTTCATCACCCGCTTGTCGGCCTGCCCTTCTTTCAACGTGCTGCGCTCGGCAAAACCCGGCAGCAATTTGCCCGAATCATCATAAGGCGAGGCCTCGATAGGTTCATCCATAAACCGGACGCCGGCGTACGACTCGCCGTATGCCTCCCTGCTCTCACGCCCGTATGTGTACGACACACCCGAGCGCGCCATGAGATCGCCTTCGTAGGTGCCATCGATAAACACCCGACCGGCAATCTGTTGCCCGTTGGTAAGACTTATGGTGCGGATCGTGCCGGATTTTTTATCCACTTTCTCCACAAATGCATTAAAGACCACCTTCACGCCCGCCTCTGCGAGCAGGTCGTTAAAGACTTTTTCGGCAACATGCGATTCGAAGTAAAACTGCACTTTGTCCTTACCATAGAACTTGCTCATGCGGGTATAAAACTCCAGAGGCAGCCCGGATATCGTTTCTTCGATCATATGCTCCGACTCGGCGGTACCAATGCCGCTCGTATTGAGCCCGCCTACATGCCTTGTCTGCTCGATGAGCAGCACCTTCGCTCCATCACGCGCAGCCGCCACCGCCGCAATTACGCCACCGGGCGTACCTCCGTATACCACCACATCGTACTGTTCCTGTGCCTTGCCGCACAGTGATTGGAATAAAATAAGTATCGTCAGAATGTATTTCATGAACAGGATTATAAGGCTGCAAAGAGCATTCGGGATGCCCTTTGCAGGAAATGAATGGATTAATAGCCTGGATTTTGTTTCAATGAAGGATTCACATCGATCTCTTGAACAGGAATCGGGTAGAGCAGATGCTTCTCATCGGCCGTAATACCTATTTTCTGCATTTGTACCGCATAGCGGCCCGTGCGAAGCAGGTCCCAGCGCCGATGCCCTTCGAACGAGAGTTCCCACCCACGCTCCCGGAAGACCGCATCGCGGAACTGCGCCTGCGTGAGGTCTTTCAAATCCGGCAACACGGTCGGCTGCGCACCGTTCCGGGCCCGGGCCCGCACCTGGTTGATGGCCGCATAGGCATCGGCTGTCGGCCCGCCAAGTTCATTTATCGCCTCGGCATACATCAGGAGCAAATCGGCGTACCGGATCACGATAAAGTTATTCCTCGCGCGGCCCGCGCCGCATGCGAGCGGGTCCCAGTACTTGTCCATGTGCGGGCCCGTCCGCGATTTCACAACAGTGCCATTGGCGATGGTTTTCTCTTCAATGACGGTCACGGTCTTGCGGTAGTCGCCTTCGGAGAACGACTGGGCATAGGCCGGCACCACCTGGTAAGATCCGCCGGTAAGGTTGATCGGATAACTGAAATAGATCGCGAAATTCTCAGCCATAGCGCTTCCATACTGCGGCAGCACACAGCTGAATTGTACTGAAAATATGTGTTCAGGGCCATTTTCTTTCTCCGGCACATACACATCCCGAAAATCAGGCACCAGCTTGTAAACATCCGACCCGATCACTTCCTTCGCCTTTGCGGCAGCATCGGCCCATTGCCTGCGCGTCAGGTACACTTTCGCCAGGATGCTTTTCGCCGCGCCGGATGTCGCCCGGCCTGCTTCCGCGGCCACGGTGTATTTCACCGGTAATACCTTTTCGGCTTCGAGCAGGTCGGTTATGATTTGGGTATACACCTTATCGGCGGGGTCGCGGGGGACTTCAACGTTCACGACGTCGTTGCTCACGGTAGTCAGCAAGGGCACATCGCCGAATGCCTGCACCAGATTGAAATACGCCAGCGCACGCATAAACTTCGCTTCGCCTACGATCTGATCGCGCAGTTTGGTATCCATTGGAATGCCGGGCACGTTGGCAATCACGCGGTTGGCACGATCGATAAGCGCATAGCTATTGGTATAAAAAACATCAAAAAGCCGGGTGCCGCTGTTATAAAGGTTCTTGTGAATCTCGCTGCCGCCACCGTTCTCTTCCCTTACTTCGCATTCATCGCCGTTCAGGTCGGCCAGATCGATCATCGTCATGCCGTAAATACCTTTCAGGCGATCGTAAACAGCGTTCAGCGCGGCGGTAGCGTCGGCCGCGGTTTTAAAGGAATTGGATTCTTCCAGAAAACTCAGCGGCTCTTCTTTCAGGTTATCTTCACAGGAAACCGAAAACAGCAGCGCCGCGACCATTATCAAAAGTTGTTTTGCTTTCATATCAAAAAGGGTTTAACAGGTTCAGAATGACAGTGACGCGCCAAGGGTATAAGTCCGTGCGGCAGGGTATGCATAACTGTCGAGCCCGTATTGAACGTTGCTGCTGAAATTGGAGTTGACTTCGGGATCGAAACCGCGGTATTTGGTCAGCGTGACCAGGTTCTGCCCGCTCACGTACGCACGTATGCGCTTGATCCAGGCCGCTTTCACGGGAATTACATAACCGATCGATACATTTTTAAGCCTTACGAACGAGCCGTCTTCGATATAGAACGAATCGGTGCCGGTACTTCTCCACTGGCGGATCGACGGCAGCGTGTTGGAAGGCTTATCTGCCCGCCATGCGCCTTCTATCACCGTCCGCAGCAGGTTGTCGCTGGGGTCCGACTGCTCCATCGACTTCCGTGTCTCATTCAGAATTTTGTTCCCTTGCACTCCCTGAATGAACACCGACAGATCGAAACCTTTGAAAGACAAATTATTGGTCATTCCGAAAATGAATTTAGGAAGGCCATTACCCAGTATCTGCCGGTCGGTGGCTTCATTGAAAACGGCGTCGCCGTTCACGTCCTTATAGCGGATCGCCCCGGGTAAATCACCTGCTCTGGCCAGGTTGCCGGCAGCTTTAATTTCCTCGGCGGTTTGCCATATTCCGTCAAACACATTGCCGTAAAAAGAGCCTACCGACTCTCCTACCTTCACAATGGAGTTGGCCGTAAAAATCTGCTCGGCATTGTTCAGCCGCAGTACCTTGTTCCGGTTCAGCGACAGGTTGGCATTGGTTTTCCATTTCAATGCGCCATCCAGGTTTACGGTGTTGACGCCCAGTTCGAAACCTTTGTTTACCAGACTACCGATGTTCCGGGTAACGCTGGTAAAGCCCGTCGTCGCCGGGAGCTCCACCGGCAACAGCAGGTCGGTTGTTTTCTTGATATAGTAATCGGCCGTTACGAGCACCCGGTTTTCGAGCAATCCCAAATCAAACCCAACATCGAACTGAGCCGTTTTTTCCCAGCGCAAATCGGGATTGGCGATGCGGGAAGCCTGGTTGGCAAGTACTTCGGCATCGCCGAAAACTGTGCGCGAAGTGGTGTATTGGGATAGTGAATTATATAAACCAATGCCGTCGTTGCCCGTCACGCCATAGCTGACCCGGAATTTCAGGTCGCTCACGGTCTTCACACTTTTCATGAACGCTTCATCTGAAACCCGCCATGCGAATGCCCCGGAAGGGAAAAAGCCATATTTATTATTAGCCCCGAAGCGCGACGAGCCATCGACCCGGCCGGTGATTGTGAAGAGGTATTTATCGGCAAGCCGGTAGTTTACCCGTCCAAGGTAAGAATTCAGCCCCCATTTATTCAGCGCACCTCTTGACGGCAGCGGCTTGTTACCCATACCGATATTATTGGCGCCCAGCGAGAAACTCGGAAAATCCTGTGCCTCCGCATAGCTGCGCTCTTCGCGGTTGCTCTGGAAGGTAACTCCCGCCACGACGTCGAATGCGTGTGCACCTTTCGAGCGGGCGTAGGTGAGCACGTTTTCATTCAGCAGGTTGAGATTATTGGCCGATCCATTGCTGCCATATCCATTGACGGTATTTCCGATCAGTGTTTCAGGGGTATAAAAGATATTGCGGCGGGAATTGAGCACATCGGCCCCGACACTGATGCGGGCGCTCAGCCCCTCCGCCAATGTAATGTCTCCGAAAACGCTACCCAATATACGATCCGTCAGCAATGTGTTGGTAGAGGTGCGTGCCACTGCCACCGGGTTGGCCACAGAGCTGAATCCCGACCCCGGCCCGACGTTCAACAGCTGGTAATTCCCGTTCGCATCGAAAACCGGGCTGGCAGGAGAAGCACGCAGCGCGAGACCTACCAGGCTGGTCCCCCCGGTTTCATTCACGCCATTGTTGCTGCTACGGCTGACTGTCAGATTGGTTCCGATCTTCACCCGCTTGCTGATGCGCGCATCCAGGTTAATGCGGCCCGTAAACCGCTTGAAATCAGACGTAATTACAATCCCGTCCTGGGCGAAATAGTTACCACTCACCAGATACCGGATCTTTTCGGTGCCTCCCGAGAGCGACAACTGATAATTCTGAATGGGCGCACTGCGGAAGATTTCTTTTTGCCAGTTGGTGCCCACGCCGTATTCAGCCGGCGGTTTCGGGTAGGCACCATTCGGATTTCCGTAGCGTTCAGCAAAATTCAGGTTGCGCAACTGCTCGTTCTTGGCAGCGGTATGCTCTGCGGCAGTAGCCATATCAAGCATTTGGGTGATCTGCTGCACGCCATAGTAAGCCTCGAAATCCACACTCGCCTGCCCTTCCTTGCCACGCCGGGTGGTTACCAGCACCACCCCATTGGCCCCGCGTGAGCCATAAATAGCTGTGGCAGAAGCGTCTTTTAATATTTCAATGGATTCAATGTCGTTCGGGTTAATGGCAGCGAGCGGGTTGGGGTACGAATTCAAATTCTCCGGGCCGCTGGCCGGGCTGGGGTTGGTCACGGGAAAGCCATCGATCACATAGAGCGGGTCATTGCTGGCCGAAATGGAGTTCCCTCCCCGCACGCGGATGGTTACGCCGCCGCCCGGTGCGTTAGAGGCGTTGGTTACCTGCACACCGGCCACCCGCCCCTGCAACGCCTGGTTGAACGAGCTCACCGGCTGCTCCTTTACTTCCGCAACGCCAATGGAGGCCACTGAGCCCGTCAGGTCACGTTTTTTGACAACACCGTAGCCCACCACCACCACTTCGGAAAGTATCTTATCGTCCTGTTTAAGCACTACATCCAGTGTCGTTTGGTTTGCCACCGCAATTTCCTGCGTGATATATCCCACGAAAGAAAAGACCAGCGTAGCACCCGCATCCGCCACTTCCAGTACGTATTTACCGTTTTCGTCGGTAATAGCGCCGCTTTGCGTGCCTTTCACGAGGATATTGACGCCCGGTAATGCCATGCCGGTCGCATCGGACACTGTACCGGATACTTTCAAGAGGTTCTTTTCATCCCCTCCGGACTGGACACCGCTTTCCTGATGTTCCCCGGGAAGGTTTCGTTTCAGAATAATTTGCCGCCCTACTACTTCGTATTTCAGATTGTGCGGCGCCAGCAGCTTTTCCAGCACCACCGAAAGCCGCTCATTGGTAAACTGCAAGGTCACTTTCCGCGAAGCCTGGATGAGGTTCGGGCTGTACGAGAACTTCACGCCCGCGCTCTTTTCAATAGAATTGAGCACTGTAAAGAATTGCTGGTTCACGGCCTTCACCGACACCTTGTGGTTCAGCAATTCCTGCGCGTGGCTGTCAGAAGCAAAGGATATATTCGCAAAAATGGCTGCAATGCAGCATTGTAGTACAGTCCATTGCATAGTTTTGACTACCCCCAAAGG
>DATMSL010000625.1:0-11358 GCA_035565435.1 Dyadobacter sp.
TTAGGGGTGGCAGTAACGCGTACCTATTAAACGGGGATATTAAAAAAGTATTATCCCGGGAAATGCAGTCTTGGAAAAATCCTATCTTATCAGGAGAAAGCTCCCATTTTTGACCACCGTCTGGCCGGAAGCATTGGTCGCTTCGATTTTGTAGAGGTAATAACCGCCAGGAGCTTTGCCGGTTTTGATATTCCCGTCCCAGCCTTCGGCGATATCGTTGGAATGGTAAACCACCTCGCCCCAGCGGCTGAAAACAGACATTTTGAAATCTTTAACAAAATAAGCCTTGACTTCGAAACGCTCGTTGTACGCGTCCCCGTTCGGTGTAAATGCATCCGGAACAAGCAGAATGGCCTCACTTCTGAAATTCAGCAGATTGGATAAACTCACAAAATTGCCATCAGATGATTTTGCTTCAATGCGGTAACCGAAATCGGATTGGGATGCGAGATCGAGGGTATGGTTGGTAGAAAGACCCTTGGGCGTTTCATTGACCACATTCCCGCTCTCATCAACCTGTTGCAGGGTATAGGTTTCAACGGGACTAATGAACGGCGCTTCGGGATTCCAGACAATATCCGGCGTGTTTGTTGTCAGCAGAATGGAGCAAACCGGCGTACTGAATGACGGAGACTTCATTTTACAGGCATTCTCGTACTGGAAACGATAGCAGTAGGAATTCTGTGAAGTGTTCACGTTCGTATCATCCCATTGCAAACTCTGGTTGTTAGCCGGGGAAACGACTTCAAAGTTCGAGCTGCCCAGCAATGCGCGCTCGACAACCAGGTTGTACTCACTCGTGAGCCCTTCGCCCGAAAGCTCCACTTTGGTGCTGATGGTATTGTTGTCCTTCACCGTAACCAGTGCGTTGGTGATATCGCCCGGTGCCGAAGTTTTAGGTTCCAGGCTGATGGGTGCGGAATAAGAACGAACGTCGTTGTTGATAATGGTGACGATCCCGTATTGATAAGTATTCCCGCATTTGACATCCGTATCTTCATACGAACGCTTGTCGGGCGTAGTGAAAATCACAGCGTCGTTTCGTTTCAGCTGAAACTCCACCACTCCGTCGGTATTGGACTCGGTCTCCCATTCGAGAGAAATGATTTCATCGAGCGACAGGCTTCCCTGCTTGATGACAACGCTGCTCACAATCGGACTTGGGATGACATTACCGCAAATGTCCGTCGACCGGAGCTGAAAGCGGTAAACAGCCTTGGGGTCTAGCGACGGCACCGATACAGACTGGGCTCCGCCCGTCTTCCTGCTCTGGTTGGTATAAATAAAATCCCCGTCCCCTTTGGCGATGTAAACTTTGGTTTCGATTCCCTCCATTCCGTCATAAATGATTTTTGCATTCCCATCTGCCGACATTTCGACGGTTCTGATTCGTATACTGCTGAGGGATTGCGCCCCAGAGGCTGTTAAAGTGGTGGTATTCGCTTCTGCATTACACACGCTGTTGGCGTAAGACCCTTTCAACGTAATAGCCGGAAGGCTGCCGGGGTTGTAAGTATGTTCGAAAAAAGCGGTAGTATTTGTTTTCAGATTGACATCCAATGTCACCCCGTCGCCCCAGTTGATCGTCACCACATCATATGCCTTCGTCACCGGATCGTTACCGAGCGTGACCATAGCCTTACCGTTAGTGCAAGTAATTAGTTCTCCGCTCGGCGCCCGTGTTTCTTTTACGACCACATCCTGGCATGCGCTGAAACCTGTGCCACCGGCACTGCCGTACTGTAAAATCGTAAAAGTCCCTGGAGTCGGATAGGTAAAAGAAGAGTCCTGTGTTGTTTCGCTCAGGTCAGGGGGGGTATTCAGGTTACGGTCGAACTGGAAAGCATATGTGAGGTTTTCCGGTTTCGGCACGTGGTTTTTCACATTGACCGTCATTGGCGCACAGCCGACTTCCGGCGTTACGGTAAATGCGCCCGTATTACCACAAAAGCTCTGCGTAGCTTCCGTCCTCGCATTAGCGCCCTGACCTGAAACTTCCTGATTAACAAGCGAGAAAATGCCTAGGAGAAATGTGATCAGTAGCTTATGCTTCATAGTGAGTAAAGTAGGTTCCCGCAAGGTGCGTCGGGTGGATTTGCTCCGGTGAAACGGATCATGCAAATCCTTTGTTCAATTTGTAACGGACGTTCAAAAATAGAACTTTCGACATTATCAACGTACCTTTGCAGAGTAAAAACGAGTTTTAGTTTAAAACTATTTTTTCATTAACCCGATTAATGAGTAACAATACGAACCCGATTGCGCTGGACTCTATCGAAGACGCCATCGAAGCAATCAAAAGAGGGGAGCTTATCATCGTTGTAGATGACGAGGACCGTGAAAATGAAGGTGATTTTATCTGCGCTGCCGAGCTGGTAACGCCGGAAATAGTCAATTTTATGGCAAGGGAAGGCCGCGGGCTCATCTGCGTGCCGATCACCGAAGAGCGCTGCGCCGAACTTGAATTGGAAATGATGGTGGGCAACAACACCGCCCTGCACGAAACTGCATTCACCGTCTCCGTCGACTTGCTTGGGCACGGCTGCACCACCGGTATCTCGGCCAGCGACCGTTCTAAGACTATCCAGGCGCTTGTCAGCAAGGACACCAAGCCTACGGATCTCGGCCGTCCCGGACATATTTTCCCATTGAAAGCCAAAAGAGGCGGTGTACTTCGCCGCACCGGCCATACCGAAGCAGCGATCGACTTTCCCCGCCTGGCGGGCTTATCGCCGGCAGGTGTTTTGGTGGAGATCCTGAATGAAGATGGTTCGATGGCACGCCTGCCTCAGCTACGCGAAATCGCCAACCGCTTCAACCTGAAACTCGTCAGCATTAAAGACCTGATCGAGTACCGCCTGCGCGAAGAATCGCTGATCAAACGCGAGATCGGAGTGGATATGCCTACCAAATGGGGCCATTTCGACCTGATCGCCTACCGCCAGATCAATACGGGCGACCTACACCTTGCGCTGGTGAAAGGCACCTGGGAAAAAGACGAACCCGTGCTTGTGCGCGTGCACTCGTCGTGCGTGACGGGAGACATTTTCGGTTCCTGCCGTTGCGACTGCGGCCCTCAGCTGCACGCTGCCATGGAAATGGTGGATCAGGCCGGCAAAGGTGTAATCGTTTATATGAACCAGGAAGGCCGTGGAATTGGTCTTTTGAATAAACTGAGAGCCTATAAATTACAGGAAATGGGCCGCGACACCGTGGAAGCTAACCTCGAACTGGGATTCCCGATGGACGATCGGGACTATGGCGTGGGTGCGCAGATCTTGCGCGACCTCGAACTCACCAAAATCAAGCTCATTACAAATAACCCGAAGAAACGTGCCGGGTTGATCGGCTATGGTCTCGAGATCGTGGATTCGGTAGGCATTGAAATTCCTGCCAACCCATACAATGAGAAATACCTGCTCACCAAGCGTGACAAAATGGGCCACAACCTGAACAATCTGACCATCGTAGGACATAACAAAGGACTATGACGATCAAAACCGTCCAGACCGACGCTGATATCCTCAAATGCCGCGGCGCTATCCAGGCGCTGCGGCCATTGCTGACCGACGATGCTTATACCGACGCCGTAAAGCAAACCCTCGCTGACAACCGGCAAATCATTTTCATCGAAGATGGCAGCCCTGACGCCGCCGCAGTGGCCGTTTTTGAAACCGGTTACAATCTTTTTCGTGGAAAATACATCTACATCGACGATCTTTCGACTTTGCCGGCGCAGCGCGGGAAGGGTTATGCAGGAATGCTGCTCGATTGGATCGCGGCATATGCCCGGCAGGGAGGGTTCAACGAAATCCATCTCGATTCCGGGGTAAATGCAGCCCGGACGGACGCGCACCGACTTTATCTCAATAAAAGATTTCAGGTTACCAGCCTGCATTTTGTTGCCAAGGTCTGATTTTTTACCACAGATTTGCCGGCAATTTTAGCACATAACTACATGACAATCGATCAGGTTTTTGAAGCATTTGATACCCTTCGTGTACTGGTAATCGGCGATGTAATGCTCGATTCCTATGTCTGGGGAAAAGTTGAAAGAATATCCCCGGAAGCACCCGTACCGGTGGTCAATGTTCAAAAAAGGGAATACCGGCTGGGCGGCGCAGGCAATGTGTTGCTGAATGTACAATCATTGGGTGCAGAAGCCATTATCTGCTCGGTCATTGGGACCGACAGCCCCGGCGACCTGCTCGAAAACAGTCTGAAAGAGAAAGGTTTGAACTGCGAAGGCCTGATTCGTAGCGACGGCCGCATTACCACCATTAAAGAGCGCATTATCGCCGGCTCTCAGCAAGTGGTGCGCATCGATACCGAAACCGATAAGCCGGTTTCTAAATCAGAAACTGAACAACTGGTTGCGAAAGCGAAGGAACTAATCCCATCCTGCCAAGTGATTATTTTTGAAGATTACGATAAAGGCGTACTCACGCCCGGATCCATCGCCGAAATCACCGCATTCGCCAACGAGAATAACGTACCGACCGTCGTGG
The DNA here is from genome assembly GCA_035565435.1 of Dyadobacter sp. Taxonomy (GTDB): domain Bacteria; phylum Bacteroidota; class Bacteroidia; order Cytophagales; family Spirosomataceae; genus Dyadobacter. Next base: position 4,509 of record DATMSL010000625.1, read on the forward strand.
ACCCCAAAAAGCGCAATTTCCTCGCCTATAACCACGTCACACTTTTTAAACCAAACCTGAAAGAACTCCGCGAAGGTTTAAAAGTGGATTTCAATGTGGATAACCTCGACGAACTGAAAGCGACGGTTCAGCATTTGAAAGATTCGCTGCAGGCCAAAGGCGCATTGATCACATTATCGGAAAGAGGTGTTTTCATTGATTTCAACGACGAAACCCACAAACTACCTGCGCATATCCGCCAGATAGCCGACGTTTCCGGCGCGGGCGATACGGTCATTAGCATTGCAGCCTGCTGCGTGGCATTAGGCCTCCCACCGAAAAGCGTAGCCGCCATCTCAAACCTCGGCGGCGGGCTGGTATGTGAAATGGTGGGCGTGGTGCCTATTGACAAGGCACTGCTGAAATCGGAAGCGAAACGACTCGTTTAACGTCTACTTCCGCGAGAAACGCATCACACCAATGTCCCCAGAAATGAAGTTTAACGTATTTTCGTCAGTCACCGAATAAGTCGTTACTTTTTTGAGTGTTTCTACAAATTTGTTTTCTCCTTCACCGGGACAAAACATTTTGGTCATCATGAATGGCTCTGTGAAATCAATCTTAGGCCCATCTGTTTTGAGCTTTCCGGCGAAAGAATTGCAGCTGGTATTCCCGCTGAACTTCTGCCCGGCAACGTCAAATTTGATAACCGGCTTTTTCTCTTTGTAAAGGTCTTCGAAGGAACTTCCCGGAAGCATGATGTAGTTCAATTCCCATTCTCCTTCCAGCGTCGATTTGTCAGACATAGCTGTTTGCGTGGTTTTCGCTGTCTTACTGCTCTTGCAAGCAACAAATCCGATCAGAAATGTGAGTAAAAAAAGCCCGAAAGTCCTCATAGTGCTATTAGTTAGGTGAATGAAGTAAAGTTGTTGGGCTAATTTACAAATATTCCGTCCCGAAACTTACCAGTTAATACCACCCTCCCCGAGGCTCATCCGCCGCATAAATTTGGACGACAATCGCGAGCGGCTCGTGATGTAGCGTACACTCGCGCCTATGTAAGGCGTGGTCGCGGGCGTGTACGAGGTAAGGTTTTCACGAGCACTATTGAACGTGCGCAATTGCCGGAATGTGGTAACTCCTGCTTCCACCGACAGATTCAGGACCGAAAATAAGTGCGCGTTGGCTGCTATGCCCGTCTTGATCTGACGGTAATTCTCACGCCGCAAAGCCTTTTCTTCCGGTGTTTGCACCTGGAACCCACCGCTATAACCACTCAATCCCGCCAGGAAATCCACATTGAACCATTTGGTCGCTTTGTAGTTCGCATTTACCATAAACGGTAACAATGCAGACACGCGCCAGTCTCTGCCTAGCCCCTTGTTTATTCCAAATACCGGAATGAACCGCAGCTTCTGGTTGTAAGCCAATACTGATCCATACATAAACTGCGTGCGAAGTCCGAGGATGTGCATTCTCGCCGCGCCACCCCAAAAAAATGGTTGTGGACTGAAAAACGTCTCATTGCTTTCCGTCATGCCTAATCCGCCGCCATACACCCACAGCCGGTCCTTGATGCTCGCCTGCAAGCGGATCACACCGAGCGATAGCGTTTTGTAGCCGTTGGCTGGATCATTCTTACCATCGAAAGTAGGCTGAATTTGGGTATACTGGGCAATTGCAACCGTGTGTACAGCTCTCAGATCAAATTTTTTTCGCAGACTATAACCAAGCTGCACCTCACTCTGCAAGGGAATAATCCCGAAAAAGCCTGTCCTCGAAACGCCGTAATCCCGCGTCCCGTCGAGGCTCGAAGGCACATTATAATCCGCTTTGAGCGTCAGATTCGGGTAAAAAAGGCGACTTAGAGAAAAGTGCTGGGCTTGTGCGGGAATGATCAGGCACAGTAGCAGACAGGTTAACAGGTTGCGCGAGTTAGCCATGCAGGAAGTTAGGGGATGCGTTAAATGTTGGCAAATAACGCGAAAAGCAGGAGGCTATTGTGCGCGTGCTCGCTGCCGCAACGCTTCATAACTCATTTCCAGCGGAGCGTTGCGCACCAGGCCGTTCGTACATATTACCTTTTCAACAGCCAATGCCTCGCGGGTAATCAATTCGTACAATCGTTTTTCCCAGGGTGCCAGCTTAGCCTCCTTTTCTGGCATTCCCAGATAACCATTTAAGTAAACAACTTTTTCTCTGCTCAGGTAGTAGCATACCTGCCACTGCTCATAGTCGGCGTTAAGGTTTGTATTGAGCATAAAAGCACGACAACCCTCTTTCTCAAAGCCGGTTTCGAATGGTTGAAGGACGCCGCCCGAATGCCGCACACGCCAGGTTGAGTCTTCCTTCGAATTATTTTTGCGCAATTGGCCTTCTGATAAAAATCCCAACCCTTTGGGATAATACAGTTCAGTATCAGCATCAAACAAATCTGAAAGGGCCTGAATCCAGGAAATTGCCTCCACGCCAAAGATATTCCGGATATTCTTTCCCGGAAACTTCTCCGCCAGCGCCCTTCTCATTTTACCAATAATTATTTCATTATAAATAAACCCCGTAAAGAGATCAATGCTCCCATCACTTTCCCGTACTAGCGAACGCCCGTCCCCAAAACTCCGCCCCGTCAACTCCATGATAAACAAGCGCTCTCCAATATCCTTAAACTTAAATGCGGCTTTTTCTTCCCATGTAGGCTCACGAACAAAGGTCGAATCCGAAAATGATTCGTTGATATTGCTCCAAGCCAGGTTGTGCCTGACAGTCTGTCCGAACCGCGTGTTCAGTTCTTCGAAACCGGACGGCAGCAGAAGGCCGGCCGTCTCACTGTAGTTTTTGAAAATGCGGATGTCTTGGTAGTGCTCCGGCCCTTTCCCGATCAGCGGGTCGGTGTCGACGCGCGGAATGACGATCCGAGATAGAAGCCTGCTTTCCTTCCCTATCATTACTTCGATCCAGGCTCCGGCGATCTTTGCCTGTACGATGTGCTGATCTTCATTTTCGATCGTCGTCGCCCCCGTGTAATGCAGTTCCACCGAATCGGCGGCGATGTATTGAAGCATTAAAACCGGGTTATTGAAGATTATCTCCGCTAACCTTCCATTCGCCAGGTCAATCACGGTTCGCGTCGTATCCGGAGAACCCATCATGCCTGTTCGAATATTCGTTATCTTTTTCAAGCGCAAATCGGCAAAGGAAACGTCCTTCAATCCTTCGTACATGGCCAATAGCTCCCGACGAAATCTTTCATTGGCACGCTTCATTTCCGCCTCCATTTGCCCCCTGACCGAATCGGGAGCAGCGCTAATCATCGATTCAATCAAATCGAGCATCTGGTTGCGTCCGCTGGGCTCCGCCGACATGGTCCCGCGTCGGTCGAAAGTCGTCACGAGTTTGAAACTATCGAAGTTTTTACCACCCGTAGTTTTCAAAAGAGACTTCTTCACAATCTCCCTCGGCGACACACGCTGCGCAAACAACTGGCCCGTGTAAAAAAGCAGTAAAATCGCTAGTACAAAGTTCTTCATGAAGGGTATAGCTTGTAAATGATGCAATGGCAAACATAACCAAATAATGATATCATGAAGAAAGTGTTACTACTATTAATCACGTTGCTGTGTGGCAACGTTTTCGCTCAAACTGAGCCCACTTACGCCGAAAAACTCGGCTACCCCAAAGGCAAAAAGGTCCTCATTATCCATGTCGACGACGTGGGAATGTCCTACGAATCCAATCAGGGCGCTATCAAGGCTATCCGCGAAGGCGTTGCTAACTCGCTGAGCGTAATGATGCCCTGCGGCTGGGTACCCGGTTTTGTACATTATTGGAAAGAGAATAAAGACATCGACGCCGGCCTGCATTTAACCATGACCTCGGAATGGAAAGACTATCGCTGGGGGCCACTCGCTGGCAAAACCAATGTGAAAGGCCTCACTGACTCGGAAGGCGCATTATGGCGGAGCGTTGGGGACGTTGTTAAAAATGCTTCACCTGATGAGGTGGAAACCGAAATCCGTGCGCAGCTGGAACGTGCCCGCACGATGGGTTTCGAGCCTACCCACCTCGATTCGCATATGGGTACGCTCTTCGCTACTCCCGAGTTTCTGGAAAGGTATTTAAAGGTAGGAATGCAGGAAAAAATCCCGGTCATGTTTCCCGGCGGGCATAACACGGCTATTCGGGGCGAGGAGAAAATGATCGCGGAAAGGTTCGAAATGACTCAGAAGGTAGGCAAACAACTGTGGGCAGCGGGATTACCAGTCCTCGACGACCTCGAAAACAGCAGTTACGGCTGGAAAGGCCCGGAAAATGGCGACAAATCCGAAAAAGCACTACAGAAATACAAAACCGCCAAATACATTGAGGCGATCGACAAGCTGAAACCCGGCCTGACGATGGTCATCATGCATTGCACCATCCATACCGAAGTTTTCCCGCAGATTTCCGACTCCTGGCCCACCCGCGAAGGTGATTTCCTTGCCATGATCGATCCGGAATTGAGGAAGTATATTGAAAAGGAAGAGATTGTGCTGACGACGTGGCGGGAGGCGATGCAGCGTAGGCAGAAGGTGAAGTAGAACTTCGGCTTTTGGCAGTCGGCTTCAGACTTTTTTTCGAACAACGACAATCCATACCGCCGCCGACTACGGTTTATCGTTGTTCAATTCTTCCCAAATACGTTGTAGTTCTTCGACATCCCCGAGATCCTTGTGTCTTGCGGTGGCTTTCTTTTCTGTTATTAAATCGCGTAAATGGAGTACTCGGAAGGGCACCCCGTTGTAATCGGCCAACAGTGCCCTTTCATAGCATGCATCAAAATCGGTTTCGGCGAAAGCTTTCAAAGCATGTCCCAAATCCAGTTCGAAACCTGATTTTCCAAAACGGACCGACGTCCAGCCGAAAATAAGCGGCATTGTTCTCAGCAGTTCCGCTCCAACCACCTCGTTTTCAACCAATGCGTGAATGAATGCTTCTGTGTTCTCCGGCGTATTGCTTATCCAGAGGTCCATATCCATCGTCGTACGCACGTGTCCGTGGACAACGCCAGCCATTCCGCCTACAAGTATGTACCTGACCTGATGTCGACTAAGGCTTTTCAAAAGTTGTAAAACATCTCCACTGCTAATGTCCATAGCTCGCCTATTTTTAAAGTTCGGATTAGAACGACGCAGGTCTCCCTCTACCTGTTTCAAGCGAATGAATGCTTCCAGATTCCCGGAATATTGCTTGGCTAATGTATCGGCAGACATAGGAAGTTGAGCAGTGTTTTGAGTAAAAATAAACAATGCCCGGAAAAACTCCCGGGCATTGCCTTATCAATATTCCGACAGCCGAAAGCCGACAGTCGAAGTCTTACAAATCAATCGCCTCACCGTAAGCCGCTTCGGTAGCGCCTTTCAGTGCTTCCGACATGGTTGGGTGCGGGTGTACGGAACGCATGATCTCGTGGGAAGTAGTTTCCAGCTTACGGGCTACAACTACCTCGGCGATCATTTCAGTTACGTTCGCGCCGATCATGTGGGCCCCAAGGAACTCGCCATACTTCGCGTCGAAGATTACCTTTACGAAGCCGTCGGTAACACCGGCGCCTACCGCTTTACCGGAAGCTTTGAATGGGAATTTACCCACTTTGATATCATAACCTGCCTCTTTCGCTTTTTTCTCGGTGAAACCTACCGACGCGATTTCAGGCTGGCAGTAAGTACATCCCGGGATGTTTCCGTAATCCAATGCTTCGGTTTTGTGACCCGCGATTTTCTCTGCGCAGATGATACCTTCGGCAGTTGCCACGTGTGCCAATGCCTGCCCAGGCGTACAGTCGCCGATTGCATAGAATCCCGGAACGCTGGTTTCGTACCATTCGTTAACCACGATTTTACCTTTATCGGTTTTGATACCGGTTTCTTCCAGACCGATGTTTTCAATATTCGAAACAATGCCTGCTGCTGAAAGTACCACGTCTACTTCGAAAGTTTTCTCGCCATCAGGAGTCTTAACAGACACTTTGCAACCTTTGCCGCTCGTATCCACTTTCTCCACCGAAGAGTTTACCAAAGTTTCGATACCAATCTTCTTGTATTGCTTCGCGATTTCCTTTGAAATCTCCTCATCTTCAACCGGAACCAGGTTAGGGAGGAATTCCACTACGGTAACCTTGGTTCCCATTGAGTTATAAACGTATGCAAACTCCATTCCGATCGCGCCCGAGCCGATTACCAGCATAGAAGCAGGCTGCTTTTCGAGGCTCATCGCCTTGCGGTATTCGATGATCTTCTGTCCGTCGAGTTTGATGTTCGGCAACTCGCGTGCGCGTGCACCCGTCGCGATGATGACCCCTTTTGAAGCGCTGTAATCAGTCTTTTTTCCGTCTTTGTCAGTAACTTCAACCGTTTTCTGGCCTTTCACTTTGCCGGTGCCCATGATGACGTCGATCTTGTTCTTTTTCATCAGGAACGACACCCCTTTGCTCATCGTATCGGCCACACCGCGGCTGCGTTTAATCACCGTTCCGAAATCAGCCGATGAGTCGCTTACATTGATACCGTAATCTTTTGCGTGCTTGATGTACTCAAAAACCTGAGCACTTTTCAGCAGCGCTTTTGTTGGAATACAACCCCAGTTAAGGCAAATCCCTCCTAAACTTTCTTTTTCAACAATAGCAACTTTAAGTCCTAATTGGGAAGCACGAATGGCTGCGGGATAACCCCCGGGGCCGCTACCAATTACAATCACATCATATGTTTGAGCCATTTTCCGGTATTTTTATTGTACGAAATGGGTTGACAAAATTTTGACGCAAAGGTAATAATTATCGTCAGAAATTGGTCAGGAATTAGTCATGTCTGGTCAGATGTTGTCAGGCGTGGCCAGG
>DATMSL010000626.1:0-6731 GCA_035565435.1 Dyadobacter sp.
TTATATACGCTCATCTGAATAGGGTTATTCGGCTCCATAATCTGGACATGTTCTATATTTCCGGTCCCGGCCACGGCGGGCCTTCCGTGGTTGCAAACACTTATCTGGAAGGGACTTACTCGGAAATTTATCCGGGAATCAGTCAGGATGAGGAGGGGATGCAAAAGCTGTTCAAGCAGTTTTCGTTCCCCGGCGGCATTCCAAGCCATGCTTCGCCTGAATGCCCGGGATCCATTCACGAAGGCGGGGAGCTCGGCTATTCGTTAAGTCATGCATTTGGAGCAGTACTGGACAATCCCGAGCTCATCGCTGCCTGTGTAGTTGGCGACGGAGAGGCTGAAACCGGCCCACTGGCAGCAGCCTGGCATTCCAATAAGTTTCTGAACCCGGTTACGGATGGGGCCGTGCTGCCGATCCTCCACTTGAATGGCTACAAAATTGCCAATCCGACCCTTCTGGCCAGCATTAGCCATCAGGAGCTCAGGGATTTTCTGCGAGGTTGTGGTTGGGAGCCACTGTTCGTGGAAGGGGATGTCCCCATGCAGATGCACCGGGAAATGATATTGGTAATGGATCGGGCCATTCATGAAATCCAACGCATTCACTCCGCTGCGCGGAATACGGGGCATGTGGAACGGCCGATATGGCCGATGATCGTGCTCCGGTCCCCTAAGGGGTGGACAGGCCCTCGGAAAGTAGACGAGAAAAGAATTGAGGGGACGTTCCGTTCACATCAGGTTCCGTTGCCCTCGCCAGCGTTGCATCATCAATATTTGCCTCAATTGGAAGAATGGCTGAGGAGTTACCGGCCAGACGAGCTCTTTGATGAAACGGGCCGTTTATATGCCGGCATTGCGGAGCTGGCTCCGACGGACGACCGCAGGATGGGCGCCAATCCGCACACCAATGGCGGATTGCTGCTCAGGGACCTGCAAATGCCTGATTTTACGCAATATGCGGTGACAGTTCCCGCCCCGGGAGAAGAGAGTGCCTCGGACACCACTGTACTGGGGCGTTTTTTGCGGGATGTCATCAAAGCGAACGCAGCCACACGTAATTTCCGGATTTTCGGGGCGGATGAAACCGTTTCCAACAAGTTGGAAGCGGTATTTGAAGCATCATCCCGGCAATGGATGGCCCCCATCGACGAGGAGGATGAATTTCTCGCCCCTGAGGGACGCATTCTGGAAGTTCTGAGCGAGCACTTGTGTCAGGGTTGGCTGGAAGGCTACTTGCTTACGGGCCGTCATGGTGTTTTTAATAGCTACGAGGCTTTCATCCACATTGTCGATTCGATGTTTAACCAGCATGCGAAGTGGCTGAAAGTGACGCTCGGCATCCCCTGGCGAAGGAAAATCGCGTCGTTAAATTACCTGCTGTCATCTCATGTATGGAGACAGGACCATAACGGGTTCACGCATCAGGATCCGGGGTTTATTGACCATGTGATCAACAAAAAAGCAGAGATTGTCAGAGTCTATCTGCCACCGGATGCCAACTGCCTGTTGTCGGTAGCCGACCACTGTCTACGGTCGAAACACTATGTCAATGTGATTGTTGCCGGCAAACACCCGGCCCCGCAGTGGCTGAACATGGAGGCAGCCGTCACGCATTGCAGCATGGGCATAGGTATATGGCAATGGGCAAGCAACGACCAGGAGCAGGACCCGGACGCAGTGATGGCTTGTGCGGGCGATGTGCCTACGCTCGAGACACTGGCGGCAGTCAGCATTTTGAGAAAGCACCTTCCTGCACTGAAGATCCGGGTCGTGAATGTGGTTGACCTGATGAAACTGCAATCGAACCGTGCGCACCCGCACGGGCTCGACGACAGGGATTTTGATCTGCTTTTTACCCGTGAAAAGCCGGTCATTTTTGCCTACCACGGCTATCCGTGGCTTATTCACCGGCTTACTTACAACCGAACCAATCACAACAACTTCCACGTGAAGGGATACCAGGAGGAAGGCACCATTTCCACGCCCTTCGATATGACGGTTTTGAACGGGCTCGACCGGTTCCATCTCGTACGCGAAGTGATCGAAAGACTACCAGAAACGAGCAGCGCAACGACCTATCTGGGCCAATTAATGGAAGAAACGCTGATCCGGCACAGAGCCTACATTAACGAACACGGGCAGGACATGCCCGAAGTACGGGAGTGGAAATGGAGTATTGGTTCGGATTTTAAATAGGCGTGCGGGCGCTTGATTGGCTTCTGTGGCACGGTTATTTCATATTTGATTATGTTAGTCTTTAAGGAGTGGCCTGATAGCTGGCTAAACAAAGCTTACTATCAGATCTGAGAACAAATCCTTAGAACTTGATCTGGACAATTCCAGCGAAAGGAAAAGACTAATAAAAGGCTGTTTTCGTAAAAGGAAACAGCCTTTTTTGTGCTACACAGGTGTGTGAAATTCTGGGGTTGTCCAGTCGTTTTTTCGATCAATGCAGGAAACAGCAAATATCCGGCCGGGATGCCAACCGGGAAGAGGTTCCCCAGTGCAGGTGGGAATTGCCGGTAATTTTCCACAACACTTACTATTAAAGCGTTTTTTGCAGGGGGCATGTTTATTGACGCCTTTTCCAGCTTTCGCGGCCCCGTAATTCGGGGTGTTTTTCTGTCACTAAACGTCGATTATTATGTCTGTTATAAAAGTCATCGAGGTAATGGCCAATTCCACCGAAAGCTGGGAAGACGCGGCCCAAACGGCTGTAACACACGCCGCTCAAACATTGAAAAATATCCGGTCGATTTACGTCAAAGAACTGACTGCGGTTGTCGAGCAAGACCGGATTACCGAATACCGTATCACCGGCAAGATCAGCTTTGAACTGCTGGGCGGCGGCGGGCCGCAAACCTGATACCTGGGCACATATTATCAACGCCATGGAATCGATGTTGATATTAACGGATTTTTCGGAGGGGGCCTTTAGGGCTGCCGAATATGCCTGTGGGTTGACAGGGCCGTTGCAAATCAACCGCGTGGTTTTATATCATGCATTTCAAACTGTTGTCGGAGGCGCCGAAATACCTGTGACCCAGGATGGGCAGCAAATCTACCTGGAAAGCATGCAGGAACTCGGCCTGCTGCACGACCGGGTGAAGTCTTTGGTAGACAGTACCGTCACGATAGACCTGATTGCCGAGGATGCCTATCTTTCGGAGCGTGTCAACACGCTGTGCGAGGAGCAATCCATTGATATAATTGCCGTCGGCGTATCGGGCAAGTCCGGTCTAGAGAAACTGCTGGTCGGAAGCACTACGACTCAAATTCAGCGGACCAGTGCGTATCCATTGCTGATCGTGCCGGAAGAAGCATTGATCGGCGGTGCACTTGCCAAGGTGGTTTTCACCACGGACCTTAAAGATTTACCGGTTAAGCAGGCGAATCGGCTTCTGGAAATTCTCAATGCGTTTCGGCCGGAGCTGCATGTGGTAAATGTGCGGTATGAGGGGGAAGACCGCAATGCGGCAGAAAGCGACGCCGACCTGTCGGTCCTGCGTAGCACATTCGCGCAGTACGATCCCAAATTTCATTTTATTGAAGGGGATGATACTACCGCACAGATCCTGGCATTTTCACAGTTGCACAATGCATCCATGATCGTCGCTGTCCATAGGAAGCATGGTTTCCTTTCCGGGTTGTTCCATCAAAGCGTAGCCGGGAAGCTGGCCCGCAATTCCCGTATTCCTGTCTTGAATTTGCCCGGTTTTGATTCATGATGCAGTTCCATACCTAATGGTAGTGGTCGATCACTTAGCCTGCTTTTTAACTAGTAGCGCTGTTTAGGAGTTCCAAAGCAGGTCAATGAGTTTTCTCCATGCGAAGTAATCGGAAAGCTCTCCGTTCATCAAAATAATCAGTCCCTTTTTGGAAAAAGGGTCGTAAAGTATGTAAGTGGATATGCCAGGACCATGCCCGCTATGGCTGTACAGGGGTGTTTCCGTATTAAGCAGATACATGAACCATGTGTGAAATCCCAGACTCATGTCCTTTGGTGTCATGCGTTGTACTGATTTGGCATCAATAACACGTTTATGATCATACGTTCCGTCGTTTGACCAGCAGGCAAGGAATTTCGCCAGATCATTTACCGTGCAGCGGAGTTGGCCTGCGGGGTAGTCAGGGAATTTGCCCTGCGGTAATTTTTCATATCGTCTGAGCGAATCGGCATATTGGTAGGGCACTGCCAGCTGATCCGATCGGAGCGGCTCTAAAAGCCAGCTGGTGTGATGCATTTCGAGCGGAGCGAACAGGTGCGTTTTGCAATACTGGTCAAATGGGGTTTTCGAAATCCGTTCGACGAGATAACCCAATAGTGCAAAGCCGATATTGGAGTACCCGAAACGGCTACCCGGTTCGGCGTTGGCAAAATTCTTATTGGCATCATAGTGATTGCCGTCGGCAGATAAATACGCTCGAAGAAATGTTTCCAACGGGATAGCAGCTCCCTGATAGTCATTTTCCCAAAATGGGAGCAGATAGTCCATGTTATCCGCTATCGAGGAGCGGTGTCGCAACAGTTGCCTGAACGTGATCGGAGCAGCTGGAAACGATGGCGTGACAACACGAAATGGGAGAAACCGGTTAATGTCGTCATCCAGCTTGAAATATCCCTCTGCTTCCAGTTGCATAATCGCCGCGGCCGTTACGGTCTTGGAGATAGATGCTATATGAAAGACCGTTGAATCTGTGACCGGTATTTTTTGCTCAATGTCTTGGTAGCCGTAATATCGCGTCAAGGAAACCGTGCCATTTTCAACCTTGGCGGCGGCGAGGCCAGGAATATGCAGTTCTTTCAATTTTCCATTAATAAGCGAGTCAACCTCGGGCGTCTGAGCAAAAGATAACCGAACCAATAGGGAAAATGTAACTAACAGTAAAGAACATTTCATAAACCGCGGGAAGATGGTACTTGAACGGGAGGCGAAGCTCTTTTTTCGCATTCGCACAATTGTTCCTGAACATAATCAAGCAGAAAAACCACAACTGATCCGAATGTGCCCGTTAATATACTCGTTCACTTTGTAAAATCGACCACGGCGGTCAGAAGGATGCTTAGAAATGCCTTTTCGGGAACCGATTGGGCCTTAGAGCACTCATTATTTGAACAACAGGATTCTCTCAATGTCGTCTCAACTGAACGTTTTAATGCAAAAGCCAACAATAGCTGCAACAAGAATGATATACGGCTCTTGAATCTTTTTGATATAAATCAGGGCAAAAACAGTCGATATGGCGATAATGGCTGAGGGAACGTCCACGATTGAGCGAGTGGCGATGACAAACACAGACCCCACCAACGCGCCGACAACCGCAGCTGTAATCCCATCTACAAATGCTCTGATGCTGGCGTTTTTAGCGATTTTTTTAAAATAGGGCGCTGGCAAAACGGTAAATACAAAACATGGAAAAAATACCCCTAATGCCGCTATGGCCGCACCGGCGAATCCCGAAACAAGGAAACCGATAAAACCTACGGTAATCACTACCGGCCCGGGGGTAATCATAGCAACTGCGACGGAGTCCAGAAACTGCTGCTCATTGAGCCATCCCATTTGTTTGACCACCCCGGCTTGCAGAAACGGGATGATTGCAAGTCCACTACCAAAGACAAATGCGCCGGCCTCGGTAAAAAATAATCCAAGCTGCATAAGCTTGCCGGGATGGAACTGCCAGAACCCGGTTCCGGTTAAAAGAATCGCCGAAAGCGCGTTCCCGTTCTTATGCATCCATTTTGGCGGAGCTTTCACTGCCATATACACGAACCCTAAAAGGATAAAAAGCCAGACCTCTTCCCGTTGCATGATGGCGGTGACAATAGCCATTGCCAGAAAGAAAACCCACAGCAGCCAGCGGCTTTTGATTGCTTCGGGTTCAATCTTGCTTACGGATTTGAGCGTGAGCTTATAGCAACTCAGGGTAATGATTCCAATAACGGCAGAACCAACCCCGTAAAAAACCGATTGCATCCAGGGCAAACCTCCGTAGACTTTATAGGCCATACCCAGCAATACCACCATAATAAACGAGGGGAGTACAAAGGAAAGCCCCGTCAATGTGGCACCCCAAACGCCATAATGGACGTAGCCGAGATAGATCCCAAGCTGGGCGGCCAAAGGACCGGGCGCAAGCTGTGCCAAAGCGAGACCTTCCCGGTACTCGTCTTCGCTGATCCACTGGCGCTGCTCGACGAGGTCGCGGTGCATGTAACCCACCAATGCGACCGGACCGCCGAAGCCAAGCGCACCCAGTTTCAGGAAATATTTGGTAATATCTGCAAGACTGTAGCTGACTACGTCTTTTTGCACCGTTGGCGGCTCCATACTTATTTTCCGTTTGAAGGTATTTGATCAGCCTGGGCAGGTTTAATGATTTGAGTGCGCTCCGTGAGATTTTTGACCAAGCATGTCAAGCGCAGCCCGGAAACCTTTTGCGAGTTCTTCGGCTGCCCCTTTTCCATAATAATGCAGGAAGATCATCCGGGGCTCTTCGTCGAGCATGTGGTTGTGCACTGCGACCACTTCCAGGTTGTGCTCACGCAGTACTTTGATCACGCTGTTCACCTCATAGCCGAGCATGGCAATATCGCCGGCAATATGGGCACTGGCTTTTGTACCGGCAAAACTTGCCCAGGAATTCAGTCCGATTGCCGCGGTCATTTCAGCACCCATCGACAAGATCGTTAAGTCCTGACGGCCAACAGTATACTTATAGGTCGGCCCG
>DATMSL010000627.1:0-4259 GCA_035565435.1 Dyadobacter sp.
ATAAAACAGCCAGCCGGGGAAGCCTTCTTTTTCCGGCGAATAGGTCGTACCATGGTAAAAAACATGGTTAATACCGGCCGTAAAAAGCTCGTCGATCTGCGGTTTGATTTGGGACAATGAAACCTTGAAATGATTCGCAAGCCACGTACCGGTCTCAGAACTTACCAGTTTCTTACCCGACAAATTCGCCGCCGAAGAAGCAAACTTCATCGCCAAAGGATTCGGCGTCCCGAACTGATCGATCGAATAATCAGGATCGACGCGCAGGCCGGGAATATTAAACCGACTCGTGCCAAATGATTCCGTTTCCGGGATATCCGCAGCCTCGTAAAGATCGAGCAGGTTACCCGGAGACCCGTGCGCCTGGTAGCGCGTCGCGAACCCATGCGTACGACTCCAATCCGTCCAGGGCTTTGCATACCGTTCCAGCAGCAGCTCCGCCAATGTCTGGTGATAGTCTATTTTAACCAAAGTAGCCTCCACATTTCCGGTCGAATCGTTCAGTAATGACAGCTTACCCAGCAAGTCATATTTCCGGCGGGATTGAAATTCTTGTGCAAAATCTTCCGTCCAATTGGCGCCGTAGGCTTCATAGGAATCATTGTACATTGATCGCGGCTTGTCCGGCGATTTGGCAAATGCCGAGTCAAAACGCGAGAGATATTGTTGCATTCCATTTGCATTGAATGGATCGAGCACAAAACCCTCCCCGCCTGGTGCGGCACGTTTCACCTTTTGTCCGGTAGGCTTTACCGAGGGTTTCCCATCCACGACCGTCATACCTTGCGCCGCCATTGCCGGCGTCACATTCGGCCCGCCGAACGGCCAGCCGGTACCGGTGGTCATGTCCACGCCCAGCCCCAGGCGCTTGCCCTCACGAACTGTATACTGCATGACGTCCAGCCATTGCGATCCGAGAAACGGAATGGCTGCCTTTTCATAGCCCTTCACTCCGTAAATTGGGATAATGTGCACGCCACCTAATCCCGATTTGCTGAAATATTCGAGTTGGGCCGTTATGTCCGCTTTGGTCACTGCGCTGCCCATCCACCACCAGTAAGTCCAGGGCTTGGCTGTGGAAATGCCCTGCGCATTTGCACTGACCAATTGGAATAGCAGAAAAGCAAAACAGAGGATGAGATGACGCATGACGGGAAATATGTTTCTGTTTAAAGACGCGCAACGCATTATCTACGCCACTATAAGCAAATATTTTGTAAAAACCCGATGTACAAAAAAAGGCAGAACCGCATGGCCCTGCCCTTGAACATCTTCTTTTGCAAATCAATTCTCGTATGCAGACCGCACGCGCGCCGCTACGAACTGACGCTCGGCTTGTGCCCGTTTGGAATTCCGGTACCAAAGGTAACCGATCACCGCTACGAGGATGTAGGGGATCACAAATAGGAACATAATACCGGTGTTCAATCCGACACCCACATTGTTGCGCCCGTTACCCATCGAGCTCTCCACTGATCCGCGACACATCGCGCATTGCGCAAACGCGCCTGCGCTGTTCATAAGGAAGATCATCACCAATCCGGATATTGCCAAAAACTTTTTCATACGTAATAAGGACTAATCATCAAGTAAACGATCACACCGGTAACACTCACATAAAGCCAGATCGGCATGGCCCATTTCACCGCCTTCCGGTGTTCGGCGATTTGATTGGTATATCCAAAATACACCGCCCGTAATACAAACCAAACGACCCCGATCGACAACACGATATGCGAGATCAGCAAAAAGTAATAAACAGGTCGAATAAATCCCGTCCCGCCGAATGGTGTAGCCTCGTTTGAGATGTGGTAAAGCACATAGCAAACCAGGAACACCGCGCCCAGGATGAATGCTCCCGTCATCGTTTGGCGATGCGACGTGACATTCTTCTGTTTGATAAAATAAAAACCCATGATCAACAACATGGCCGTCGCGGTATTAATTACGCCGATAATATGCGGCAATACTTTTGTCCACTCACCGAGGTCGATCTTCTGCCGGATGCCCAGCAATAGCGCAACCACCACCGGAATGACGATTGCGAGAATATTGATAATACGCTCGTATTTTGGTTTTCTTTCGATTGTTAATGTAGCCATACCCACTTATTTCTCATTCTTCTTTTCATAATCGAGGATCTTGATCTCGGCCATCAGCCGGTCGGTCTCCTCTCCATCTCCGGCTTTGTAAAAGCCTCTCACGTGTTTGTTACGGTCGATCAGTACGATTTGCCCTGCCCGGCCATTCAAAGCTTCGCTTCCTTTTGCAACGTCTGTCAGTTCCTTCGAAAAACAGCTTGCTGTCGTTGCGCTGTCAGCCTTTACCGATTGCCATTCTCCACGTCTTACTGTGTCCGTAGCCACCAGTAATACCTGCAATTCGGGAATCGCAGTTTTCAATGCAGCAATACGTCCCAGTTCGTCAATTCCACGATCGCAAGGCTCTCCGCATTCCGATGGCGTCCTGCTTACGACCGTTAATCGTCCATCCAGATTTACGCCGCCAAATATCCCGCAGTCCGAAGAGACCTGGTGGAACATCGTGTCGCCGTTTTGTACCATGATAGAACCATTACCATCTTTCTCCGCCACAAAATAAGGCAGGTCGTAATGGTTCGTACCAAACAGTTTCAGTAAAGCAAAAATCAAAGCCGGTATTACTAATGTGACGATCAGTAATCCGGCTTTGGGAAATTTCTTCATTCTATTTTATTATCCAAAAATCGCTTCGAAAATCGCATTTCCTTCGAGCAGGAGCGCCAGGATCAACCAGGCTACGAATATGACCGGCACGAGTATCGACCAGATCAGCGTTTTTGTTTCATGTTTCAAGTGCATGAATTCCCCAACGATATAGAATGCTTTCACGATCGTCATGACGATAAAGATCGAAACTTTAAGAACGCCATGGGGAACTGTAAATGCGATCAAGAACTCTAGTGAGGTGATGATCAAGAGAATCCAAAAGGTTTTCCAGATCGCTTTACGCTGTTCTGCTCCTGCTTCGGGATCCTGGTTATGTACGTGGTGATGATGTACTTCCGCCATTTTACTTCAATTTTAATATTGTCCTATAATTTAAACCAGGTAGAAGAATGTAAATACAAACACCCAAACCAGATCCACAAAGTGCCAGTAAAGACCTACTTTCTCAACCATTTCGTAGCTTCCTCTCTTGTCGTAGAAACCTGTTGCAGCACGGAAGAAGATCAGGATGTTCAGGATCACGCCTGAAAATACGTGGGTTCCGTGGAAACCGGTGATGAAGAAGAAGAAATCGGCAAATGCGGGAGGACCGTATTGGTTTTCGGTAAGGTTGGCTCCGAAAATCGTTTTCTCAACCCATGTACCATTTTCGATCACTTTCATTACGGTGCCTGCATCGGTTCCATGGATGAAGTGGCTCCATTCCCAAGCCTGGCAACCAAGGAAGGTAAAACCGCCGAGGATTGTCCAAAGCATATATTTTTCAACATTCGCGCGGTCCATGCGGTGACCGGCCTCTACTGCAAGCACCATGGTTACGGAGCTCGCGATGAGGATGAATGTCATGATACCAACGAATACCAGCGGCAGCGAAACACCGTGCAGGAATGGTACGGCTTCGTAAACCCTTTCAGGTACCGGCCAGTACATGTTGGAGAACGTGAAATCTTCGTGTTTTCCGGTGAATGCGGGGAAACTAAACCGGGCTGTACCATATGCCACCAGCAAGGCAGAGAAAGTAAAGGTATCCGAGATGAGGAAGAACCACATCATCAGTTTACCGTAACTTGCTTTCATAGGCTCAATTCCCCCCAACCACATTTTGGGTTCTACCGCGCCGGGTGTTGTTACATGTGCCGCCATTGATAAAAAATTATTAATTAAAGGTCAATAAAAAAACAAAAAGGTATAACCAGAGTATATCCAAAAAGTGCCAGTAAGTAGCACTGATCTGAATTCTTCTCAGATTTTTGGAATGCATATTCAACTTAAATGCTGAAATCAATGCGAACACCAAAACAATCAGGCCTGTAATAATGTGGAAACCGTGAAGCCCGGTGAACACGTAAAAAAACGAGCCGGACGGGTTTCCTACAAAATAAACATTCATCGCCACCAGCTCTTTCCAGCCCTGAAACTGCATATAAAGGAAGATCAGGCCAAGTACAAAAGTAATAGAAATTGCTATTTTCAATTGTTGGAACTGATCTTTTTTTGCCGAGAAATAGGCCCATTGCATCGCTACGCTGCTCATTATGAGCACCACGGTGC
>DATMSL010000628.1:0-4651 GCA_035565435.1 Dyadobacter sp.
CTCGGGGCTGTGGCCGAACTGCTCAGGTATCAACCCGATGTCCCAATCCTTTTCTATTCGTCATTTCCAGAAAAGAGTTTTGCATTGCCCTTGCTAAAAGCCGGGGCTTGTGGATTCATTTCTAAGAGATGCGCCGTGGAGGAGCTCACGAAAGCGATTTTGACTTTACTGGCAGGAGGCAAATATCTTAGCATGGAGCTTCAATCGCTGCATCTCCCTTATCTTCCTGTAAACCGTTGGCATTCTTTGTCGCAGAATTCCGTGGGTAAACTTTCGAAGCAGGAAAATGCCGTCATGAACCTTTTAATCCAGGGAGCATCCACCAGGGAGATTGCATCAAGCATGAGGCTCAAAGACAACACAGTGAGTACTTATAAGAAGCGGATCTTTCAAAAAATGCAGGTTAATGATTCGTTGGAATTATATTGGAAAGTGTCCACGGTTTAATAGAACCTGTTAAATGCGGTCAAAGCAAAGATGGCCATCCCGGTTTCGGGATGGCCATTTGGTGTTAATTGACGTAACCTTGTTACCTGACTATAATAACCTTCTGAACACTTTGGGAGCCATCAGCCAAGGTGAGTTTCGCCGTGTAAATGCCCGGAGCGAGCTTGCTGATATCCAACCCTTCCCCTGTCACGGATGAACTATCCAGCACTTTTTCCCCCAATACATTGTGCAAAGTCACTTTCCGGACACGGGTGAAGTCTGAGAATTTCAGACGGTCGCTTGCCGGGTTGGGATAAACTGCCAATAATCCGGGTGCATCAAATTCTATTTTCTGAATGCTGCTGTAAGCGAATGTCGCATCTTTATCCACCATTTTCAGGCGATAATAGTTGATGCCTGCGGCGGGGACATGATCGGTAAAATCGTACCGCTTCAGCGTAGCACTTTCTCCATGAGATGCTTTTACGCCGATCCTCACCCAGTTGCGTGCATCGGTGCTGCGCTCGATCTCAAAACGGTCGCTGTTGGTCTCTTCCGTGGTTGCCCAGTTCAGCAGGGAAATGCCCTTTGCACCGTTTCCTTCCCTTCTTACGCTGAACGATACAAGTGTGACAGGCAGTGGCTTGACGTAGAGCGTACCTATTGCGGAGGTTAGCGTACAAATGTCGCTGTCGCTGTCGACGATGACACGGTACTGGTATCCATCCCACGCGGTGGTGGATGGCGTAAGCGACAGTGAATCAGTGGCAGCGCCGGAATAGGTCCCGTTGGCATCGGTTGCACCGCCCGGGGCCAGATTGGTCCATGTCGCCCCGCCATCGGTGCTGACCTGCCACTGGTAGATCAGCGTGCCCGTACCGGCTGCAGTTACCGTAAACGAAGCAGGGGTACCGACCTGGGTTGTCTGCATTTGCGGATCAGGCTGTGTGAGCTCGATATCGCAAATGGTTGCAGTCACACAGTTCGCGCCGTCGTTGCTGCCCGAGGGCGTCGAGGTCGACATAAAGCTGGCCGAACTGCTTACCGGATCTATTTTGTAGAATCTTCCCGTGCTATTGTGGAATGCATAGAGCTTGCCGGTAGCATCCGCAAAAACAGCGCCGAAACCAGGGCCGTCAGCAGGCAACCCGGCAATGATAGCTCCTACGGCCACTTCGCCGGTGAGCGGGTTGAGCGTAGTAATGTGCCCATCGGCAGTAAAACCGTAAACGAGTTGTGTCGATGGTAGATAAGCAAAGTCGGCAGCACTGAAAGGTGCGCTTACCGGGACGCCATAAGTGGGGCCTGTTTGCAGCGCAAAGCCATTAGCCGGGTCAACCAGTTTCAGGTAGGTCGAAGGCCGGTTCGGATCGACGTCGATCACATAGAAGCTGGGCTGATTCGAAGTATAAACCATCATATAGCCGTTGGGCAACTCTACCCCCACATTATAGTTGCTGGTGGTGGGCAGGTTGGCGATGGGGTATTCCACCGTACCACCTTCACGGTCGATCCGCACGATGCTGTTGGTGCCGTTTTTGGTTGCCCATAGCATGTTATCCGCAGAGCTGTAAATCAGCGAGTTGACCACCATCGGCAGCGGCGCGATTTCGGTTCGGGTGCCGCTGCTTACATTGTATGCGTAGAGTGTAGAAACAGTCTCTCCGGCCGCTGCGGCCACCTGGTAAGTAATACCATCGGCGCAATCGAACGGCAGGTTTTCGAGGATGGAATTCGGGCAACTGGCACCGTCGTTGCTGTTCGAGGTAATGCTGGTCGAGAGCAGTGTGGAGGTGCCCGCGGTAGGGTTGATGCGGTGGAATGTGCCGGGGTCATTGGCAAATGCATACAGCTTGCCGGATGGGTCGGCAAATACCGCGCCGAAAGTGGTATTGGTCGGCAAATCAGCCACCACTGACCCGACGTTCGTTGCACCGGTAACATGATTGAGCGTCACCAGTCTTGCGGTCGTTGATTCAACTCCGTAAACCAATCCCGTCACCGGCTCATACACCAGGTCAGCCACGCCCATCGGCGCGCTTACCGCCTTTCCGTAAGTCGGTCCGGGCTGCAATGCAAATCCATTGGCCGGATCTACCAGACGCAAGTAAGTGGCGCGGGCGGGATCGATGTCGATGACATAGTAGCTGGATTGGTTGGAGGTGTAAACCAGCATATAGCCGCCCGGCAGCGAAGCCCCTACATTGTAATTGGTGTTTGGCAGGTTGGGAATGGGGTATTCGACCGTAGTACCAGCTGCATCTATCCGCACGATCGTGTTCGTCCCCTGTTTAGTAGCCCAAAGTGTGTTGTCCACTTCGCTGTAGATGAGCGAATTTACTGTAATGGTCAGCGGGGCGATCAGCGTCCGGGCCCCGTCAGTCACATTGTAGGCGTACAGTGATGAAACAGGCTCGCCGGCTGCGGCGGCTACCTGATAGGCCACGCCGTTCTCACAGGTGAATGGTGTAAGACAGCCTGTGATGGTAATCGGTTGACTGACGGGCCCGGTACAGCCATCGTTTTCAAAACGGGCATAATAGGTACCTGCGGGCGCATTTGCGGGGTCGGCAACCAAAGTCGCTGGCGAAGGGGTGTCCGAGGTGTAGAACCGCAGGGAGCTACCTTCCGGCGGGGTATCTGTGACCAGACGGGTCAAATCGTAGGTCGTTGCCGGACAGATTGGCGCTTCGGTACCGGTTCGAAGGGTTGGTTGGCCGGGTATGGCATAAATATGCAGCGTGACTGCCGAAGACGGCGCTGTGCAAAGGTTGCCGGTGATCTGGCAACGGAACCGGAAATTGTCCCAACTGGTGGTAGAAGGTGTGACGGTAAGCGTGTCATTACCGCCACCCGAATAGCTGCCGTTGGCGCCGGTAAATGGGGTAGTTTGCATATTCACCCAGCTAGTGCCACCATCGTTGCTTAATTGCCATTGGTAGGTGAATGGACCGTTGCCCGTTGGTGCGACTGAGAACGAGGTCGTCGTTCCTGCACAGATCGTCGTATCCAGGGCGGTAGTCTGAACGTTGTTGTCACACTCCACGAACGCATTAGGGCAGCTTGCAGCGTCGGTCCCGCCGGCAGTTTCAGCAGTCGAGACCAGAGAAGCTGTGTTGGCCACCGGATCGATCCGGTAGAACCCGCCTGTGGCGTTGTGAAACGCATACAGTTTGCCCGTCACATCACTGAACATCCCTCCATAGCCACCGGAGGCAGGCAGCCCGGCAACGGCTGTGGGGTTGGTTATTACCACGCCAGTCGTGGGATCGAGCGTTTGAATTACACCGGTAGGGGTAATACCATAAGCCAGGCCAGTCGAGGCGAGATAGGCGATATCGGAAATGTTAAGCGGCGCGCTGACCGGCGTGCCATAGTTAGGGCCGGTCTTCAGGGCGTACCCGCTGGTTGGGTCGACTAGTTCAAGATAAGTCGCCCGGGAAGGATCCACGTCAATAACGTAGTAGTCGGTGTAATTGCTCCCATAAATAAGCATATAGGCATTGGGTAGCTCAACCCCCACATTATAGCTCCCTGTGGGCACTGGTAGATTTGGTACATTAAATACGACGGTGCCCGACCCAATACCTATCCGAACAATATCGTTGGAGTTATTGATGGTCCCCCACAGCATGTTGTAAGCGGCCGTACTGTATATCAATGAATTAATAAAGTAGGGAGCGGCGCTATTACCCACCTGGGTACGCACACCCGAACTCACGTTGTAACTGTACAGAGTTGAGCCTGTCTCTCCACCCGAATTGGCAACCTGATAGGCAATACCGTCCAGACAGCCGAACTGACCCTGAATTCCCATCCTGAAATTCTGGTTTGCCATGTTGGTGGCCTGATTGGTGAGCGCGATTTCACCCAGCAGCGGGGCGTTGGCCTGGTTGGCTGTGTTGCTCGGCCCCACCACATCTTCGGCCACCAAATACATGCCTGGCACCCGGTTCCCGTTGGTATTGGTGGCAGTATTGGTAAGCACCAGCTTGTGGCCGGTCAGGTTGTTGGGCAGGCCGGTAAATGAATAGCTCCCGGCAGCGCCTACCTGCGTAGAGGCGATAACCGAGCCGGTAGCATTATTTACAACGTTGACATACATTGTGCCACCGAAATCAGTGGAAGTTTCTCCGGCATCAACCGTGCCATTATGGTTGGAGTCGACCCATACGGTCCCCGTGATGTTGACTGCCATAGCTCCGCCATAGCACAACACTCC
>DATMSL010000629.1:0-3888 GCA_035565435.1 Dyadobacter sp.
GCTATTGCGCTCGCAGGCTTGCTCATGTTTGGCTGCAAGTCGGGTCGCTCTGTGCTGACAATCAGTGAACTCCCCAATTATGATACCCGGTCGCCCGACCATCTTTTATTTCTGAATTTTCGTATAACCGGCAAGCCCGGAGGAAATGAACACGTTGAGCTGGCGAGTGCCAATGCGGCTAGTGGGCGCATGAAAGATCTTGCTTATCCTGTCCATTCTCCGATTCAAATCAAGGCTATCCCCAGGTACGCTACCAGCGCATTGGAGCGGGAAATGGTGTTTGAGCATCCGCTGCACAGGTCGGTGGAAATGAGCGATCCGACGGGCCATATGCGGCGCGAAGAGGTGCGTGTTAGTGAAGGCAACCTCATGATCCGAATGCCGCTGCATTCCGGGCTCAACCGTTTAGAGCTTTTCAGTGTCACACCCGAAAAGGGTTCTGTGAAAATCTACACGCTCAGTTTCAATTAGCCATGAAAAGAATTTTTACCACATTATATGCCGTTTGCATTGCCGCTGTCAGTTTTGGTCAGGTATACCAGGTGGACACACTGTACAAAACCGGGCCGTTGGATAACCGGATAAACGTGGTGATCCTTGGGGACGGTTTTACGCAGCAAGAGCTTCCCAAATTCGCGACGGAAGCCAAAAATTTTGCCGATTTCTTCCTGGGGTATGATCCTTACCTGCATTATCGCAACTATTTCAACTTTTTTGCTATTCGTACACCATCCGCTGAAAGCGGTGTAACAAATCCGGGGACCGCCCCCGACGCTTATAAAGACCAGCCGGTTGGTGTAAAAAACACGTTCTTTGGCTCCTCTTTCGGTAGTTCCATTCACCGGCTGGTGACAATCTCCAAATATGATGTGCTATACGGGCTTCTTGCCAACCAGTTTCCGATGTATGATTTGGTGGTAGTGCTCGTCAACACACCTTTTTACGGAGGCTCGGGCGGGAGTATATCCGTGCACACGCTTCATACGCAGGCGAATACGATCGGTGTGCATGAAATCGGACATACTTTTTCACATCTGAACGACGAATATTGGGCAGGCCCGGGTTACGGATGGGAGGCTCCGAATATGACGAAGGAAAGCAGTCCCGCCCTTGTGAAATGGAAGAACTGGCTGAATCAATCTGGGATCAGCATTTACAAGCATGGCGAAACTGGGGACGCGGCACTTTGGCATAAACCGGCAAATGGAACCTGCCTGATGGAGTATTTAAATCAGGAATTCTGCGCGGTGTGCCGGGAAGCGACAGTAGAGACACTGCTGAAACAGGTTAATCCCGTAGAAAACGCGGAGCCGGTGGCGGGGAGCGTAGTGACAGTCAATGATCCGCAAATCTTTAAAGTTGGTCTCCTTGCACCGAGTCCTAACACATTGCAAGTGCAATGGACTGTGAATGGCGAACTGCTCTCTGCCAAAGGAGCACAGCTCACGCTTACACCCGACCAGGCGCCCGACGGCGCCGTTCTGGCCGCCTCGGTTTTCGACACGACAGCCGTCAGCCGGTATGACGGCGCCAGGGCCGATCGTACGCGAAAACTGGAATGGACGCTTAAATCCGCTACTCCGAATGTTTTCCGGGCTATTGCTTCAAAAGATACGATCTGCATCGGTGAGGAAGTTACGATCACGGCCTACGGTTGCCGGGGGACATTAAGCTGGACAGGCGAAGCGACGGGGGCATCCATAAAAGTAAAGCCCGGACAGACGACCACCTATTCCGCTTTCTGCAAGGTAGAAGGAGCGGCCACTCAAACGATCGAGGTGCCAATTCACGTAATGCCGCTGCCGAATGCAACGGCGGCAAATGGCGGCCCCTATGTGGTGGGCGGTACCATAGAGCTCACAGCGACCGGCGGTGTCGGTTACCTTTGGAGTGGACCAAGGTCGTTTACATCGACACTTTCACATGTTTTTCTGCACGATGCAGTACTGGATCATGCCGGGATCTATGAAGTGACGGTTACAGATGTAAACGGATGTTCGAAAGCAGCTCAGACCGAAGTGAAGATCGACCCGATTCTTTTGGTACCGGCAACCCCCGAGGCAGTCGTCACACTTTCGCCGAACCCTGCGAGGGATTTTCTTTCCGTTGAAACCAGGTTAGGCGGGACATCGACTATTAAATTTTATGATCAAGCGGGGCGGGAAGTACTCGCAAAATCTTTTGAGAAGAAAACGGATATTAAGCTGAATGTGACGGCAGGAATATATCTGTACCGGTTTACAAATGGAGGCAGGGAGGTTTCGGGGAAGGTGGCGGTGCAGTGAGGGATAACCGATGCCTCGAATAGGTCGAATTTTAATACTACCAGGTTAGGATAAAATGAAGGCGCTAATTTTGACATTTTTCGCGGCATTCGGGCTCACCAGTGCATTTGGGCAACGCTATCAGGTTGATACACTTCAAAAGACCGGCTCGCTCGACAACCGGATTAATGTTGTTATTCTGGGCGACGGATTTACCGACGAAGAGATGCCGAAATTTGCTGAGGAAGCCCGAAAGTTCACTGATTTTTTTCTGAAATTTGAACCCTACAATCGCTATGGAGACTATTTCAACTTCTTTGCCATCCGCACACCTTCCAGGCAAAGCGGCGTTACCAACCCAGGTAGCGCCCCAGATGCCTATCCTGATCAGCCTGTTGAAACAAAAGACACTTTTTTCGGGGCGACATTCGGTTCTTTAATCCACCGATCGGTTCAATTAACCAGGCAGGACGTTCTTTACAAACTTTTAGCCACTCATCTTCCTGCATATGATGTGGTTGTGGTACTTGTCAACACAATGTATTATGGAGGATCCGGAGGACTGGTAGCTGTTTTTACGTTGCACGAAGCTGCCAATACCATTGGGATGCATGAGATTGGGCATACGCTCGGACATCTCAGCGACGAGTATTGGGGTGGAGGAGTTGTCGGACGCGAAACAGCAAACATGACAGCCAATTCCGATGAAGCGACGGTCAGATGGAAAAGCTGGCTTGATACGCCACCCATAGCGATTTACCCGCATGGTTTAAATGGCGAAGCTGCATTATGGTATAAGCCGGCAAATGGTACGTGTCTGATGGAATTCCACGACAGACAACTATGCGCAGTCTGCCGGGAAGAGACCGTGGAGCGCCTTTTACAATACGTCAGCCCGATTGAAAAAATGGAGCCGGATACGGCCGGTAAAATCGATGTGGATGTAAATCACATTTTTAAACTAAGCCTTTTAAAGCCTGTACCGAATACATTACGAACCGAATGGCGGTTAAATGGGCGATTGCTATCCGCCTGGGGGAATGAGCTCAGTCTCGAAAGCAAGCAAGTGTCCGACCTGTCCGTATTGACTGCTGCGGTTTTTGATTCTGTCGGTATAAGTCGCAGGGATAGCGCAGAGGCTATGCGCACGCATTCTGTTGAATGGAATTTGAAGTCCTCCGTTCCTGCCGTGTTCCATATTATGGCTTCCGCAGACTCGTTGTGTGCCGGGGAGGAACTAGTCCTCACAGCCTATGGTTGTCCCGGTACTTTGGAATGGTCGACGTTCGAGAATGCTAAGACTATACGCATAAGGCCATCGACATCGGGTACTTACGAGGCTAAGTGTAAAATCCTGAGCAAGCCTGCTACAACAGCGCGGGCATCTGTTACAGTGGTGTCTTTGCCAAAAGGAGCCATCACGGGCGGTGGAATTTACCATGAGGGGCAAACCATTCAGCTAAGTGCTTCCGGTGGGCAGGATTACAAATGGACCGGCCCTCGCAATTTTTTTGCAAACACACCGGGCATTTCAATTCAAAATGCAAAAACAACCAATTCTGGAATTTATCAGGTAGAGATCCTGAATGCGCATGGTTGTTCGGTCACGGCCAAAGCCGAGGTA
>DATMSL010000630.1:0-4792 GCA_035565435.1 Dyadobacter sp.
GTGCAGTGCTGGATCCCGAAAGGAATCTGGAAGTAGTAGTGCGTATGCGCGTGCCGACGGAATCCGCGAATGGCTATGACCATATTCTGTCGCAAATCAAGAAGCTGATCGACATGGTAGCGGACCAGGTTGGCGAGCGGCCACGCAAAATCGGATTCGCGACGCCGGGCGTGCTCGAACCGGATTCGCAGTTAATGAAAAATTCCAATACGACCTGTCTCAATGGAATGCCTTTGAAGGCTGATCTCGAAAAAATACTGGGTGTGCCGTGCGAACTGGCCAACGATGCAAACTGCTTTGCCTTGGCAGAGGCGCTGATGGGCGCCGGTAAGGACTACCACGGCGCCGAGGTGGTGTTCGGCGTGATTATGGGCACCGGAGTAGGCGGCGGATTGGTTGTGAATAACAAGATCATCGGCGGGCACCACGGTATCGGTGGCGAATGGGGCCACAATATTCTCGAAGAGGGTGGTGAACCCTGCTATTGCGGAAAAGCGGGATGTGTGGAGCAGGTGATCTCAGGCCCGGCTCTCGAACGTTTTTATGAGAGATCGAGCGGAGAGAAGGTGTCCATGAAAACCGTACTCGAAAGATACTACGCCGGTAACGACGAACATGCCAAAGCGACTATCGAACGGTTGTTAGAATACTATGGCCGGGCGATTTCGACACTCATTAACGTGATCGACCCGAACCTGATAGTCAT
Organism: Dyadobacter sp.; assembly: GCA_035565435.1. Classification (GTDB taxonomy): domain Bacteria; phylum Bacteroidota; class Bacteroidia; order Cytophagales; family Spirosomataceae; genus Dyadobacter. Next base: position 707 of record DATMSL010000630.1, read on the forward strand.
CGGTGGGGGTGTGGGTAACATCGACCTGCTTTATACAGCGGGCTACGAGCGCATTCGCAAGTATATCTTCAACAAGGGAATTGTAACTACGCCGATCGTGAAACCCAAATTAGGTGATAGCGCGGGCGTTTTCGGAGCGGCATTGCTGTAACAAAAATCCCACTTTCTTATCCCGGCATTACTCATCCTTTGTTGAAGAATGCCGGGATTTTTGTTGCCTTTTGTTAGAGGTATATCGGCAGTAAATCAGTAATTTATATGACTTCTTAGGTCAGTTGTTATCAACTCAGATTAGTCATGTATACCACAGCCACCAGCACCCTCACCAACCGTATCCGGTCGATCGACACTGTCCGCGGCCTGATCATCATTATCATGGCTCTCGACCATGTGCGCGACTTTTTCCACATCGCCGGCGCCACTGGCGACCCTACCGACCTTGCTACCACCACGCCCGCATTGTTTTTCACCCGCTGGATCACGCATTACTGCGCGCCCTCGTTCATGATGCTCTCGGGGCTATCGGCCTATTTGTCCGGCCTGAACAAGACGGCCGCGGAGAAGTCGGCGTTCCTGATCAAGCGGGGATTCTGGCTTATTTTAGTAGAAATGGTGTTTATGACGTTCGCATTTACATTTGATATTTATTACAAAACACTCTTTTTTGCAGTTTTCTGGGCGTTGGGAGGAGCGATGATCGTACTTGGTGTGGCCGTGCGGTTCGCGTCGCCGAAAACGGTCCTGATACTCGGGCTGGCGCTAGTGCTTGGGCATAACCTGCTGGATTATGTGAAGTTGCAGGAAAACTCGACGGCCGATATCTTGCTGCGCATATTCTTTACCGGTAGGGGCACATTCCTGCCCCGGCCCGACGGCGGTGCCATTGTCTTCCTGTACGTGATATTTCCCTGGGCTGGCATTATGATGTCGGGGTACGGACTAGGTATGTTGTACAACCGCAATGCGGATCCGGTGCGACGAAGGAAACTGCTCATTCTGATCGGCTCTATACTTACGGTGCTGTTTGTGGTTTTAAGGATGATTAACGGTTACGGCGATCCGGCTCCCTGGTCAACCCAAGATACCGGTATCAAAACCTTCATGTCATTCCTGAATGTGACCAAATATCCACCTTCGCTGTTTTTTACTTTCATGACGCAAGGGCCGATACTCATTCTACTGGCGCTTACCGAGCAGACGGACAATGCATTCAGCCGCATTTGCACGGTTTACGGCAGAGTCCCGTTCTTTTTCTTCCTCGTCCATTTTTACGTGATCCACATCATGACGATGGTGATTGTTTTCTTGTCGGGATACACCTGGCAGCAGGCAACGGACGATAGCCTTTTCTTCAAGTTCCGGCCCAACGAATTCGGGTATCCGCTCGGGCAAACCTACCTGATCTGGATATTGATTGTCGTGGCGCTGTACTGGCCTTGTAAATGGTACGGTGAGTACCGGGCGCGGAAGCGGACATGGTGGCTGAGCTATTTGTAAATGTTTTTCCAATTTAAATACACACCTGCATGAAGCATCTTCTGCTCCTGTTCTGTCTTTTTACGCCTTTTTGGGCCAATGCCCAGGCCCAGGAAGAAAATTACCCGGTTGATCCCGCGTCCGAAGAACATCCGGGGGTGCCAAAGGGCGAGGTTTTGAAATTTGTGTTTGATCAATCCAAAATATTCCCGGGCACGTGGCGCGAGTATTGGGTGTATGTACCTGCACAATACACGCCCGACACGCCCGCGTGCGTGTATGTGAACCAGGACGGGATTCAATGGAAGGCTCCAACGGTGTTCGACAACCTCATTCATCAAAAGGAAATGCCGGTCACGATCGGCGTTTTCGTGATGCACGGACGTGTGAAGGCCGCCGATCCGAATACGGCGAACGACCGTTTCAACCGTAGCTTTGAGTATGACGGCCTGGGCGATGCTTATGCGCGGTTTATCCTCGAAGAAATCCTGCCCGAAGTAGAAAAGCAGAAAACGAGTGACGGCCGGCAGATACGTCTTTCCAAAAACGGAAACGACCGCGCGATCGGTGGTTCCAGCAGCGGGGCTGTGTGTGCATTCACAGCCGCATGGGAACGGCCGGGCGCCTTTTCGCGCGTTTTCAGCGCAATAGGGACCTATGTAGGCCTGCGTGGGGCGGACCGTTACCCGACATTACTCCGAAAAGTCGAGCCCAAGCCCATCCGCATTTACATGCAGGATGGTGCCAATGACTTGAATATCTACGCCGGTGATTGGTGGATGGCTAATCAGACGATGCTGCGGGCGTTGACATTTGCCGGTTACGAGGTGAAATATCAATGGGGTGAGGGCGGCCATAATGGTAAGCAGGGGACGGCGCTGTTTCCGGAGGCAATGCGCTATTTGTGGAAGAGTTGGCCGGAGCCGGTCAAAAAGGGGGAGTCGCAAAATGCATTTCTGTCGGCTTTGCTGATTCCCGGTGAGGACTGGGCGGAGGCTGCCGATGCTTTCCCAATGAAAGGAAAACCGACACCTTCCAGCGCGAATTCCTTGAAAACACTGAAGGCCGGAGCCACGGCGCTTTCTCCCGATCAGACGTTGGTTTACACCGTTGACACAGTCTCGCATTGGGTGTATTCCTATCAGGTTCAACCGAATCGGAAACTGGCGTACAGGCAGCGTTTTGGATGGCTGCACGTGTCCGATGCCGAAAATAAAGCGGGAGCGTCCGGCATTGTTTGTGACCGTGATGGCCGGCTTTATGTAGCTACGAATTCAGGTGTGCAAATCCTCGATCAGACCGGCCGCGTGAATGCCATTTTGCCTACACCTCATGGCACAGTCGGCAAAATAACATTTGGCGGAGGCGATTCGGATGTGCTGTATGTGAAAATCAACGGTAAAACTTATGGCCGCAAGCTGAGAACCCGCGGCATAAATCCAGGGGAAGCGCCCAACAAGCCGGACGCTCCCAAATTGTAGTTAGCCGTTCAGGAAAATAGCCAGCACCACCAGCAGGCCCGCCGCGAGACTGATGGAACCGGCGAACGGAAAAAAGTACACAAATTCAATAATTCCCATAGCAACGTAGCCGATCCCGATCGGTGTGAGCACGTTACGGGCAATGTCGTGGTTGCTGTCGGCATATCGTGCGGCAGAGAGAATAAGCATGATCGACATACCATATACGACGAACAGAATGAGGCCATAGCCTTCAAAATAGTCGCCCATGGTCCGCATAACGCCCATGAACTCGAATTTTGGTCCGGTCATCTGCCGGATCACCTCCTGTTTGATGGGATCGGGGGTTTCTTTCCATGTAATATGGCCGAAAAAATGCCCGATTAAGTGAACGAGGATACACAGCGCAGCAATGCGCAGGACGAGTCTTGGTTTCATGGGGTAGCGTTTGATTTAGTTTACCATTCCATCACAATGCTTTCGAACTCCGCGAGGTGAGCGAGCGAGAAGCTGATCGTGCCGTCTTTCCAGGTGAAATTCAGGGGCTTGTGATTCGTCAAAGTAAACACTTTTTGCGGTTTTTTCGCCAGCCTGATCCTGAATTGCAAATCGTTGACAGGCAGTGGTTCGAAATAGGTATTTCCGCTGAAACCTGTGAGGTTGATCAGATGCAAAATCTGGCCGTCAGAGGTGTTTTTCGACTGTTTTTCGGGGGTGTTATGGGTGAATTCCTTCAACACCGTTTCGACACGTGCCGGCGCATTCGTCTTGAAGTTCTGTGCGATTTCGGGGAGCATGTGGTCGATCATATCCAGCAGAAGGTTCTTGTGTTCCTGATAGCCATGCATGTAGTATATCCGGCCGAGGCTAATCGGGAAAAGTGCTGCCTTACTGTTCGGATGATTTTTAACCCCTAGTGCATAGTAGCCGATAGGATCGTGGCCGCCGATGATTTCCGGCGGCCCTGGGCGGCCTTTTGCTAAGACAGGAAGCAGTTTTCGATCGGCGCCTGAAAGGTCGTACAGGCCGAGGTTGAATTTCCAGAAAAGCATGCTTTGCCCTTTGAAGCTCTTGAAAATGCTGCGGTCGTCGGGTACGAGGTAATTTCCGGCGCCGTCGTTGTCCTTCTTCTCTATTTTTGCGCCGAAAA
>DATMSL010000631.1:0-12229 GCA_035565435.1 Dyadobacter sp.
TAATGCGTGAATCAGATTCGGTCGTACGCGTCCGGGCGTGGTGCGGGTTCGGAATGTCGGTATGCCGAAACGTCAGGATCTGCGTGTAGAATGCCAATGCAAAGAAGACCAGCGAAATAGCCAGCAAAATGGCCAGTACCGATGGCGAGTGGATTAATATGGCCAGCACTGCACCCAGTGCTTTGGCGGGCATATCACCGGAGCCGATCACGCTGAACAACCGTTTGCTCTGCCGCACATCGAAAACCAATGCGGATAATCCCCAGAATTCCAGGTTGATAAGCAAATAAATGATCCGGTACCCCACCATCACTGCAATAGCTGTGGCAACACCGTGTCCGACGAGCAGCAGGCCCATCACGATCACCACCATGAAGAGTGACGAAAGCATGGTGCCGAGGCTCAGCTTTTTCAGTAATAAATGGTGTTCGAAATACTCATAAATCTTCCCGGAGGCCATCACAGCAAGCGCGGCGGCGATGTAGGCAAGCGGCAGCGAGTATTCGGGATGGTTTTCGAGCAGGAGCACGTTGGCGGAGACATACACCAGCGTGGTACCTACATTCGTGAAGAAATTATGAAAGAAAAAAAGGATCGTTTGCGGGTTAATGGACTTCGTGAAGCGGTTTTGGCTTAAAAATGGGATCATAGAAGTGGAATGCTAGCGTCGCTACTGTAAAGTAAACACTTATTATTCCTTTTAAAAACCCGTAACGGTGACTTTCCGGCCTTTAAAAAGCCGGAAAGTCTGATCCTCAGTTCCGTATGATCAGCACGGAGGGGGAGTTGGATAGCCACACGCTGTGCGATTCGACGGCTTTGATCCAGCTTTCGAGGCTGATCACCATCAGGTCCTGGCTTTGCAGAAAGTCTTTTTCAAGCACATTTTCATAGAGCATGGTCACGTTTTCAGGCGATTTTTCCTGTAAAGCATCCAGTGCCTCGCCGGTCTCGACGTGCTGGCTTACGGTCTGGGATGGGTCCATGATCGTCATTCGCAGCCCGCTCACTGCGGAAAGGCGTTCGGCGAATGGAAGCAGGCGCCGGTCCTCCGGCGTGAAAAGCGGCATGAAAACGCTTTTGACCTGTTCCAGGTTCTTTTCAATCAGAATGCCGACAGGGACCTTCACCGACCGGATGATATGCGTCGTACGCTCGTCGAACACATCAGCGTGGAAGAGCTTTTCTTTGCCCGTAATAGTATCGAACAGGCGCTCTCGGCTTACGAATTTGGAAGTGAAACCCAATATTTTGCCTAAAAAAGTACCTTCAAAAACCGATTTGCCGACGCCGATCATGAGCATATCGAAATCGCCGTCGTTCGCGATTTCGATAATGTCGTGGTCGATGCTCTGCGAAGGTTTGAACAGGGATGTGAAAGTAGTATTAAGCGCGCGGGCCTCCTCATTGATTGGGCGGAAGGTTTCGTATTGGTATTCTTCGGTATTGACCTGGTTGAGATAGCTGCTCGGTGAAAGGTGTAGTGCGGTGATATGCTGCTCATCGGGCTGTTTGGAAACCAGCTTGTCGGCCAGGCGGAGCATTTTGCGACCTCCCTGAGGACTGGCAAACGCGATCAGCACCGAGAAGCGCGACGGCTCGTGCAGTGAATGGAGATCGTCCCATTTCGCGCCAGGAAGGAATTTATCGATCAGGTCGAGGGCCGGGCCTGTCATACAGGTCGTTGCGAGGGCCATGATCACCATCATCGCGAATATTTCGGGGGAAAGCACACCGATATCATAGCCGATATTGAGCACTACCAGCTCCATCAGTCCCCGGGTGTTCATTAGTGACCCGATAATGAGGCTATCTCGCCAGGATTGTTTTACAAAACGTGCTGCTACGGTGCTGCCTATGAACTTTCCGGTTACCGCCGCGGCGATGATCAGCCCGGTGATCCACCAAAGGTGCGGATCATTCAGCAAGCCTATTTGTGTTCTTAAACCTGTAAAAACGAAGAACAGCGGTAGCAGCAGCACCAGTGAAACGTCCTCCACTTTTTCGATGAAAATATTACGGAAGCGCTGGTTCACCGGCATGATAACTCCCGCCATAAATGCCCCGAAAAGGGCATGGATGCCGATTATTTCGGTACAATAGGAAGAAAGAAGGAGCATTAAAAAGAACACAGCCACTACGGGTTTCGTGAGGCCTTCGCGATAGGCGTAATGGTCGCCGATGCGTTTGAGCAACGGTTTTACCACTTTCAGCATGACAATAACGTAGCCCGCCGCGAGCAGGATGGTGTAAATAGCGCTCAGAAATTCCCCGGCTTTCACGATGGCGATCACGGCTGCCAGGATACACCAGGCAGTAATATCGTCGGTTGCGGCGCAGGTGATTACCATCATGCCCAGGCGTGTACGCGAAAGCCCGCGTTCCTGCACAATGCGTGCGAGCACGGGAAATGCGGTGATACTCAGTGCAATACCGATGAAGAGCGAAAAGGAAAGGAAGCTGATGCTCTCAGGCGCGAAGTCGGTGTACATGTAGAGCGCGAGGCCCACACCCAATGCAAAGGGCAGGATAATGCTCGCGTGGCTGATCACGATGGCTTCCTGCGCCTTGGTTTTCAACACGTTCAAATCCAGCTCCATGCCGATGATAAACATGAAGAGTATTAATCCAACCTGGCTGAGAAATTGCAAGTTACCCAGCGAGTTGGCCGGGAAAACCAATGCGGATACTTCGGGATAGAACATACCCAGCACCGACGGCCCCAGGAAAATACCCGCAGCGATCTCGCCGATCACAGTCGGCTGCCCGATAACCTTGCACACCCAGCCGAAGAGCCGGGCAACGATGATGATGGTGACGATTTGAAGCAGGAGCGTGGCGAGCGGGTGGTGGATGTTATGCCCGAAGGTATCTGTAAATTGCTCCCAGGAAGAGGTGGTTGTCTGTTTTTGGGTAATCTGGCCGGCTTTTTCGAGAAATGTGCCCTGTCGGATAAAGAAGTAAAGCAGGGCTGAGAAAATTCCGATAGTAATGCTGTAAAATAGTACGTTGCGAAGGTTCTTCATCAGTACATATGAGAGTGAAGCGCGCAAAATACTGAATTAAGCCGAAAAATGGTAGGACTTTGCGCCCTACCATCTTTCAACCGATTAGCTCCACAACCGGTCGTGCGAACGTTTCTCGTTCCAGTCGGGCGTAGGGGCAAAGTAGGATTTGTCCTTCGGATGCAGGTGCTTCTTCACCTCCTCGTCGACCAGCTCGATCCCCAGGCCGGGGGCTTCCAGGGGCACAGTCGCATAGCCTTTGTCGATCAGCTTGCGTCCGTCAGTGGTTTTCACCAGGCTTTCCCACCAGGGCACGTCCACCGAGTGGTGTTCCAGTGCCAGGAAGTTCTGGGTAGCGGCAGCGCAATGCACGTTGGCCATAAAGCTCACGGGCGTACCCGCGAAGTGCATCGCCATGGCAATGCCATGATCCTCTGCATAATCGCCGATGCGTTTCGTTTCCAGCAATCCGCCCGATGAAGCCAGGTCGGGGTGAACGATATCTACCGCGCGCTGCTCGATCAACGCCTTGAAACCTTCTTTGAGGTAAATATCCTCTCCGGTGAGTGTCGGGGTTTCGAGCGCGTCGGAAATGGTTTTCCATTGATCGGTGTATTCCCAGGGCACCATGTCTTCCAACCACGCGAGGCGGTATTTATCGAGCGCTTTGCCCAGGCGAATACCATTATTTAAGTCAAAATGGCCATAATGGTCGGAAGATAACGGAATTTCGTAACCTACCACGCCGCGCACTTCTTCCACTACTTTCGCCATTTCGTCCAGCCCTTTCGGGGTAATTTGGATTGCGGTGAAAGGGTGTTTGGTATTGGCATAAGAATGATAATCACCCGCCCATTGCGAGAAGCCGCCGCCCCAGAACTTGTTGTTCACTACACCGCCTTCGCTATTTCTGAGCATCCCGATCGAAATATCCATTTTAAGCCAGGTATAACCCTGGTCCTGCGTACGGTATTTGATTTTTTGCTTAAACTCGTTGATATCGTTCGACTCGGGCGTGTCCGCATACAGGCGAACTTTGTCGCGGTAACGGCCGCCCAGCAGCTGCCAGCAAGGCACGCCATACGCCTTGCCACAAAGGTCCCAAAGTGCCATTTCCACCCCGCAGACGCCTCCTGCCTGGCGGCCGTGGTAGCCAAACTGCTTGATCGATTTAAACAGTTGCTCCACATTGCAGGGGTTCTGGCCCAATAAATGGCTTTTCAGGAACAATGCGTAGCGCTCGTCGGCACCGTCGCGCACCTCGCCGAGGCCGTAAATGCCCTGGTTGGTATCAATGCGGATAATAGGCGTGCGGCCCACATTCTGCACAATGCAATAGCGCAAGTCGGTGATTTTCAATTCCGAAGGCTTCGAAGCGCGGCTCACTTTGGAAGTCGCCTGTGCAATGGTGTCCTCGGTCGACATCGACATAAAGCCTCCCAGCGCAATGCCGCCTACCGCAGTTTTGCGCAGGAAGTTACGACGACTATCCCTGGTAGCAGGATTTGCAATTTCCGCCGCAGCGGCCGCTTTCTCAGCGCTTTCAACTTGTTTATTGGATTCAATGATTTGTTTTAAGATGTTTTTCATTTTTTTGATGCTTTAAGCCTTAGGCTATAAGCGGTAGGCAATAAGCGGTAAGCTTTAAGCTATAAGCGAAATCGTTAGTTCAACTTATAGCCTACTGCTTATAGCTTATAGCCTATTGCTTATCGCTTACAGCAGTTAGTAATTTCTTTCCTTCAAATAATCATCCAGCTCCTTCTTCGTCATCGGAAGCTTGCCGGGGTAGTTGTTTACCCAGTTGAGAAAATCCTTTTGGATTGCCTCCGACCATTTGGTGTCGATTTCCCCGGGCGTGTATTTGCCTTCGCGCAGGCGCAGGTGCCCGAACTCGTCGCGCAGGGCCGTTACTTCGGACGTGATCACCAGTTCTTCCACCAAATGCGCCGGAATGAAGATTGTGCCGTATTTTTTAGCCAGCACCACATCTCCCGGCAGCACCACTGCACGACCAATACGGATCGGCGTGTTAATGTTCGTGAGCATCATTTGCTGGATGTACGAAGGGTCCTGGCCCTTGATCCATGCATTGAAACCTTTGATCTCGCTGAGCCCTTCCACATCGCGTACCGAGCCGTAAAAGATCACCCCGCGTTTGGATTTGGCATAAATGGAATTGCCCAGGTTATCGCCGATGAGCGTACCGTCGGCGATTTTGCCGTAGCCGTCGGCCACATACACGTCGCCTTCTTTGAGGACGTCGATCGGCCAGGAGTTGGTACCGCCGGTTTGCACGCGGCCTTCTTTTTTACCGGTTTCTTTTACCAAATCCTGCAAATCGGGGCGGGCGGGCATGTATTGCGCCGTTACCACGCGGCCCGTCATGGTACTGTCGTTGTGGATCAGCTGCCATTCACCTTCGAACTGGTTGTGATAGCCTTTGTTGCGGAGCACGCCCCAGGCTTCTTCCATCGAAATGTTTTTCAGGCGGGCCAGGATGGCATCCGAAACGCGTGGCCGGCCATCCGGTGAGCGTTCGCCTTTCCAGCCGGATGTGTAGGCTTTGATCTGATCAGGAGTAGGAGAGATCGCTTGTGCATGGGAAGCGACGCTTCCCAGCACAAACGCCCCCGCAAGCAAGGTTTGTTTAAGCATAAATGAATAATTAAGGGTTTGTAATAGTTGTTATTTATCCCAAAAAACGGGTGTTCCAAGCTCGTCAGGGCCCATTCTGGCGACGGCCTCCTTGTAGTTGGCCTCGTTCACGGAGCGTTCGAGAACCGGATATACCAATCTTTTGATGAAATCCTTCACCGATGGATCCTTACCCGGGTAATTGTTGATCGGAAGCGTTGGAAAGCCGCTTCTGCGGAAGTTCGCCCATGCTTCGGAGCCGTTCAGGAATGAGGAAATCCAGTACTGGTTGTTGATCTGTTCCAGGGCTTTGGCCGGCACAAACGGGTTGGCCGTCAGGAATGCATCCTGACTTGCCGTCGGAATCGTCGCAAGCACGTCGTAGGTGGCCATCTGATTCATATGTGCACGCACACCGGCTTCGTACAATGCCTTTACATCACCCGTCGCCCATCCGCGCTGCACCGCTTCCGCGAGCAGGAGACTGGTTTGCGAGTAGGTAATGAAGAATTCCGGCGCATCGATTTTGCCCAGTGTACGACGATTGATCTGCGAGTATTTGAATGCAGACCCGATCTTGCCCGGGTAATCAGGTGCATTCGCGATCGTGGATTCGTTGTAGCCGTATGGCATACCTTGCTGACTTGCCGGGGTGGTATCTTCAGCGCCGGCAGTGGCGAGCGGGTTTCCCGGTGCCTCATATTTCACAGCGATCACACGAATGCGCGGGTCATTGGTTTCTTTCAGGAAATCGACCAATGCTTTGCCCAGGTACACATTTCCACGCTCGGTTCCCTGGAAATAGTTGGCCAGCGGGTGGTTAAATGTGCTGTTGAATGCGATCAGGGCATTGTCCGCGTTGGAACTTTGCAGACCGCCATTCGCAGGATCAACGGCCATTGCCACATATTGCTTCGCTTTCGCCGCGTCGATTTTGGAATACCGCATTGCAGCGCGGAGCAGCAGCGAGTTCCCCAACTTTTTCCATTGAGCAATATTTCCTTTAAAGAACAAGTCGCTCGCCTCGATGGCCTTGCTGGCGTCCAGGGCTTTGGTACCTTCCTGCAGCTCTTTCAGGATGTCGTCGTAAATGACTTTCTGATCGTCGTATTTGGGCAGGTTAATCCCTTCCAGAAAAGCCTTTCCAGCCTCGAAGTAGGGCACATCGCCGTAGGTATCCACCAAGACCATAAATACGTAGGCCTTCCAGATCCGCGACATGTTGTACAGGTTGCTGCGGGCCGGATTGTCCTTGGTTTGGGCAATAACGGTCGTCAGCAGGTTCACAGGGCCGTTTTGCAGATACAGGGAGTTGAAATTTGCATTCGAATTAGGATCGGAAACCGCATTGTGGTTGCCGCCCTCGAGCACGCCGGTATAAGGCGTGTTGATCTGCTGCACGATCTGCATCTGGTAGTTCTGCGTCGCAATGGCAGAAGTGAATTGCGAGTTCGAGAACAGGTAAATCGGATCCACGCTGGTTGCAAGAACCGGGTTTTTGTTTACCTCCTCGAAACCGCTGTCGCAAGAATTAGCGCCAATGAGCATTGCGAGAGCTCCGGCATATATGAATAATCGTCTCATAGTTTTAATGACTGAATGACTGAATGATTGAATGACTGAATGACTGAATATTCCTTTCCTCCATTCTCCCTCGGCTGTCGGCGGTCCATGGTCGTCGGTCGGCCGAAGGCCCCTCACAACTTAATGTTCAAATTCAACCCGTAGCTTCTTGTAGTCGGGAGCGTATGCGTTTCGATGCCTTGCAGGTTGTCGGACGCCGATACTTGTGCTTCGGGGTCGAGGTTATCAATATACTTCTTGATCATCAGCACGTTGTTGCACATCGCAGAGAGCGTCAGGCCTTTGATGAAACTCTTGTCGCGTACGAAGCGGGAGAGATCGTATCCAACCGACAGTGTCCGCCAGCGCACAAATGCGCCGTTGTATACGAAGGGCGTGGCGAGGTTGGTACTGCGGTATGCAGTGTAGAACTGCTCAGCTTCAACACGTTGTGCATTCGGTTCGCCGGTAGCGGTCACGCCTTCGAGCAACACGCCGCCTTCACGGCCTACGAGCGATGGCTTCGAAAGGCCTTCACGCAGGAAGTTCAGGTTGGAGTTCGAGAGGATCTTGTTACCTGCTTTGAAGTCGATCTGCGTGCCGATACGGACGCCTTTTACATTGATGGTGTTCACCCACGCACCAACCCATTTGGGGATCGCGCTGCCGAAGGTGGTGAGGTTGCCTTGCTGCGGCAAACCGCCCGAGGTAATAATGCGGCCTTGTGCGTCGCGTTTGTAGTCGAACCCGCGCAGCGAAGCCAGCGGTTTGCCCACTTCGTGAGACACAATGCCGAAGAATTCGCCGGTACCAACATCAAAACGGTCCTGTCTTTCCGCAAGCTCGATCACCTTGCTGATGTTGTAGCTTCCGTTGAAGCTGGTTTCCCAGGTAAAATTGTCATTGCGAACAGGAACGACGGTCAACAGGAACTCTATACCCTGGTTGCGCAGTTTACCCACATTCACTTTGGTCTGGCTGAAACCTGAGGTATTTGAAATGCTGACATTCAGGATCTCATCGACCGTGTTTTTACGGTACAAGGACAGATCGAGGTTCAAGCGGCTGTCGAATGTTTTCAATTCCAGACCGACTTCTGTTTCTTTTACTTTCAGCGGGCGGAGGTTCGCATTCGGGCTTACTGTTGATGGCAGGTTACCCAATGCGGTTCCATTGAAAGGATTGGCATTGATGGCGTAGTACAGGTTGTTCGAATATGGGTCGGTATCGCCTCCTACCTCAGCGTACGCAGCCCGTAGTTTACCATAGGTAAGCCAGTCGGGCGCAGTGTTGAATGCCTGGCTGAATACGAAGCTACCGCTCACGGACGGATACAAGTAACTGTTAGACTGCGGGTTCAAGGTTGAGAACCAGTCGTTGCGCCCGGTTACATTCAGGAACAGGAAGTTTTTGTAGGAAAACTCTGCGGACCCGTAAATGGAGTTCACTTTCTTTTTGCTGTAACTGTAATTCGGGTTTTTGATCTGGCCGTTGGCGATGGTGTAGAGGTCGCGTACGTAGAAGTTGGTCACCGCAGTAGACACGTTATCGCTCACCTGCAGCATTTGGTTGCCACCCAATGTGATATCAATACCGAAATCGCCGAATGACTTGTTGGCGCCGATGAGGATGTCCATGTTACGCTCGCGGAAAGTGGCTACATCCTGATAGTAGTACCCATTGAAACCCGTCGCCACGGCGCCGATCGAGCGCGTACCCGTCGGGCGGTTGTAGTTATACGGCCGCGTGTAGTAATCCTGACCAATGCGGCCTTGTACGAACAGCCAATCGGTGAAATCGTAACGTACGGAGGTATTACCGAAAATCCGGTCGCGGCGCACGTTTTCGAAACGGTCGTAAGCCACCCAGTAGGGGTTATTACGGTTGGTAAAGCGCGCCAGGGGCATTTCGTTGCCGTTGGCATCCTTGCGGTTTTTGAGCCAGTCGGCGTCGATGCTGGTAGCCATGGTATAAATGGTGGTATTCGCATTCATATCCTGGATACCGATCTGGGGCGGGTTCTTGTTGTACTCGTTGGAATAGTTTGCGTTCAGTTGCGCAGAAAGCTTTTTGGTAAACTTGTAGTTCAACCCGAGGTTGAAGATTTTTTTATGATAAGCCGAATTCGGCATGATCGCATTGGCATCGGTATTCGCAAAAGAGAGGCGGAAATTTCCTTTTTCATTGCCGCCTGATAATGCAACTGAATTGGTAAAACTGGTTCCTGTGCGGTAAAACTTCTTGATACGGTCCTTGTGGGCCACGTAAGGCTGCATGCTACCATCGAACTGGGGTGTCATCGCGCCATCCAGCTTCTCGCCGAATGCAAATACGCCTGAGCTTTGCGCTTCTGCAACGGTGGTAGGGCGTTTGCCAAACTCTCCCTGGCCGTATTCGTATTGAAAATCGGTGTAGTCCAATGCTTGCTGCGCCTGGAAATTGGAGTTCAGCTCCACACCGATACCGGTCGTTTTGCTGCCGCTTTTGGTGGTGATAATGATTGCACCATCCTTCGCGCGGAAGCCGTACAATGCTGCTGCTGCTGCACCTTTCAGCACGGTCATGGATTCGATATCGTCCTGGTTAATGCTTTGCAAGCCATCCCCCGCATCGGAAGAGCCGCCCGTGGGGTTACCCGTGCCGTTTCCATTCGAACCGCCCGCCGAAACGCTGCTGTTGTTGATCGGAATGCCGTTTACAATGATCAATGGAGAGTTATTACCGCCAAACGACGACTGGCCGCGGATACGGATCTTGGTAGAACCACCCGGACCACTGGCGGGCGGCGTCACATTCAAACCGGCTACTTTGCCTTGCAAGCTGTTACCGAGGTTGGTTGTACGGTTGGTAGTCAGTTCTTCGGTATTGACGGTAGCTGTCGAATAGCCGAGTTTTTTGGCGTCGCGCTTGATACCCAACGCCGTTACCACTACCATTTCGAGGTTGCGGACGTCGGGCGTCATTGAAATATCATAGTTGGATTGATTACCCAGCGGTATTTCTTGCGGCGTGTAACCCACGTACGAGAACACGATCGTGCCGCCCGCGTCGGGAACGCTTAGTTGGAAAGCGCCCTCGGTATCGGTAGCGGTACCTGCCTTGGTGCCCTTCACCACAATGCTCACGCCGGGCAGGGGAGCACCCTTTTCGTCGGTTACCTTTCCGGTAATGTTGCGATCGATGTTGCTCTCGTTGCGGATCATTTCGGGTAATGCGCTGCCGGGTTCGGCATTTTTGATGAGCACAACCTGCTTGCCTTCAATCTTGTACGTGATGTTGGCAGACTTGAAAAGATCGTCCAGGATGTCGCCCAGCGGCCTGTCGACGGCATTGATCGACACCTTTCTCTGCGATTTGATTAATGAAGAACTGTACGTAAAACGCAACTGTGTCAGCTTGTTGAGTTTGTTCAGGACGGTCTTCATTTCGAGGTTACTGACCTGGATGGTGATCTTCTGGTTCAGAATATCCTGTGCCCCAACGGTGCCTGCTGCTGACACAGTGGCGAAGATTAAGGCAATTAATAATTGGTAAAGTGATATTCTCATAGCCCTGTAAAGTAGCCGGGGTAGATGTCGGTGTTTTTTCATACTTTTGAAAGTTTTGTTCAGTATTGAAATGATGGGACAAAATGCTCCTGTATCGCCGCAGATTCCAGTCCGGGCGAGGGGAGGCGCAGGGCCGGTGATGGCGCAATCATCACTGGCTCTTTATCATTCAAAGGGGAGCAGAGTTACGGGTATATCATAGGCGAAATTTGGGATTAATGGTAGTTGATTTTAGTCCTGAAAAGGGTTTAGAGAAATTAATTACATCCTTTGGAACTGATCACAACGCGACCATCCGCCATATCATAGCCGGCACCAATCGCCTGGCATATCGCATTCAATCGTTGTTTCAGATTTTCTTCATTAAACTGCGCGCTGATCATGCAGTTGGCAAGCGTTTCGGCATTGTACACGATGCTTATGCCATAAGCTTTCGCCAATGCATCGAACGCCTCGGCGACCGGCTTGTCGTCGAACACCTGCTCTTTCTGCACCGCCGATTCGGCCAGCAGCACCGGATTGGCCGTAACGGCCTTTTCCATTTTGTTATCCTTGCGGTTATAAACCACCTGCTGGTTTGGGTTCAATATCACCCCGGGAGGCCTGGTTCCTTGTGAAGTTTCATATTCTTTCTTGGCATATACCGACACGCGCCCGGTTTTAACAGCCACCATTTCCGTATTATCGCCCTCAAATGCCTTGATACGGAAGCTTGTACCGAGTACTTTGGTCACCGTCCCGTTGGTATAGACCAGGAATGGCTGCGCGGGATTTTTGGCAACATCAAAAAACGCCTCGCCCGTAAGGTACACGCGTCGCTCGCCAGGTGGGAACAGCCTTGGATAGCGGATACTACTGCCTTTCGCCAGCGTAGCCACGCTGTTATCGCTCAGGAGCACAGTCATTTCCACTTCCGTAACATTGGTTTTGACGAGCATTTCGCTCTCCAACGTGATTTCCTGTCCTTTTCCCGACGGCGTGATTGTGTTATGTGAAGTATAATAAAGCCAGCTCAGCCCGCCCGTAAGCAGCAGCACCGCCGCAGCTCTCCAAACTGCCCGCTGGTAGAACGGCACACGGCCTTCCGCTTTTCGCTCTTCGGCCATGCGGGTGATCTCGGCGATCTCGTGCCGAAGCATTTCATCCGAAAGATCATCTTTATACAAGTCGTGCACTGCGAGTACCAGCTCCCGTGCACGTGCCGCAACGCCTGCACGATCGGGATTTTGTTGCAGCCACTGCTGCCAGTAACGGTCGAGTTCCGGTGTAGGCGCCATCACCCAGCGGCGGAACGATTCGTCCGTCGCCAGTTCCTCCACGGTGAATATTCGGTGTAAGCTCATCGGCAATACAAAAACATACGGTTAGAGCATTTGCAGGCTCTTTACAATGGGATGTCTGTTTTCAGCGCCGTGATAACCAAAAAAGTCAAAAAAAATTTTAAAAAGTTATAAAGAGGAGGAAAGGGAGGATGGA
>DATMSL010000632.1:0-2260 GCA_035565435.1 Dyadobacter sp.
GCTCAACGTCTGCGGCGTAAAGGATCCCATCCGCAATCTTCCCTGGCTGAAAGCGAAGATCGACTCTTTAAAGACCGAAAAGCAAGACCATATGCTGATGGTTACAGTCGGGAAACTTAAAGGCGAGATCGTCTTCGACTATACGATGATCTATATGTCGTGCAACGTCTGCGATGTGTATCACTGTGACGGCAGCCGCGCCGATTTGACGAAGCTGACGCAGGAAGAAATGCAGGAGTTTACACGTACGGTCCGGGGGGAAGGCACACGCGGGCCGGTAATATGGCCCGAGAAGTAACCAGCATTCTTGCCTTTCCGAATTGGTGGGTGTAATTTGTGCCGCTCAACTCAACCCGTTACCAAATTGCATGCATCAATCACCGTTCGCCGCGCATCTGCCGCCGACCGCGAGGTCATTTATAACATGATATGCGGCCTCGAAAACATGGTCCTCGACCGGCCGGGATTCGACGCCGTGTTTGACCGCAACATAGCAAGTCCGAATATCAACTATTTCCTCGCTGAATTGAACCGAAAGCCCGTTGGGATGGTAAGCTGCCACATTCAGCCGCTCTTGCATCACGCAGCTCTGGTCTCGGAAATTCAGGAAATGTATGTAGAACCGGAATATCGCTCGCAACAGGTAGGGAAAGCGTTGATGGAGCATGTTACAGCTTTTGCAAAAGGAGAGGGGGCTATTCAAATGGAAGTCACTTCACGTGCTACGCGCGAGCAGGCGCACAGGTTCTACCAACGCGAGGGGTTCGAAAAGTCGCATGTAAAACTGGTCAGATACTTCAAAAACGAATAAAAAAGCACCGGGCCAACGTCCCGGTGCTTTTTGCATTACCCTAAACCTTCAACTATAACCTTTAAAATCTTAGTATCTGTCTCTGTGACGACCATCGCGAGACCAGCGGTCGCGGTCACGGCTCAGGCGGCGGGTATCCGACATCAGCTCACGCAGGTCATTGCGGAGAATTCTCTCCTCGCGGTTCGACAAACGGCCGTGACGGGCGAAGTGGCGTTCCTTGTCTTCGATGTTTTCGTAGCGGTTCATAAGCATGTTCGCCTCACGGGAAGTGAGGGTTCCCCATTGTACACCGTTGGCGATATTTTGTCGTGCTTCTCTTTGGAGTCTGTTAATGTCAGACATTCTTTCACGGCTGTAACCGTCGTGATAGTGGTCACGATCGTAACGGGGACCATATTGGGCGGAAGCATTGGTGAATCCTAATGCGAGAACCACTGCGGCAAAAAGTATCTTTTTCATAACCCAAAAGTTTTAATGTTTGTGGGTTAGAGGGCGGTCCGTAAGAGAAGTTTAAAAGGGGTTTGTTAACGATTGTTAAGCCAATGGCGTGCGTTTCGTAACCTTCTGATAATTAACACTGACTGTTGAATAAATAAGATTTTACAGGCTAATGAATGATGTAAATCGGCGGTAAATTGCGGCCGACGCTTTGTATATATTGTCAATTGCAGAACAACCACATACTATGAAAAAACACTATCTGCTCAAATTGGGCGCTTTTTCCGCAATATTTGCTCTGGCAACCGCACTTTCCTGTACCGACCACGTAAATCCAGATCCAGACCCGGAAGCCGGCTGTCGGACCGTAGCTGGCATACCGCGGGCATTTCCCTGCGAATTCAAAATACTGAAAGTGGAATTTTTGCGGAAAACATCTGCGACGGACGTCTTTGCTACGGTAACGCCGGGCAACCCGGAGGTAAAGCTGCCGGCCAGCGAGGCGAAAATCTCAGGGTATGGCTCGGGCAAGTCGTATGTTTTCATGACATTCAACGTCCGCGTGCACATTCAGCGGGTAGCCGCTGCGTCGTTTCTGCCCAACGTCGGTTATGAGCTGCTCGCGTACACGTACGATCCACCACTTACCGACGACCAAGTGGGTTCTTTCCAGCCAACTCTCAATCCGGCCAAGCCGCAGGCCTTTGCAATGCCTGTTGGGGGGACGGAGGTTAGATCCGTGGAATTTTCTTACAGTTTCGACCTAGAAAGTCCGTGGCGACGGCAGATAGCAGGTGCCAATCTGGTAAGCGTAGTTAACAATATCACAGCCAGTAAGTTGCTTGATGCTCCGTACAGCTACCAGTTATTGAGAGATATTTTTGAGGCCAACTTGTATATCAAAGCGTCGCTCTGGGAATAATCGCCCGATTTTTACAAAATAGCGGGATTAGGAATGGGCCGGCGCCGTTGTGGGAGCTATCGCTCTCCTGATCTCTTCCTGCGCCT
>DATMSL010000633.1:0-2600 GCA_035565435.1 Dyadobacter sp.
AAAATTGAAAGAATGGAAAATGCCACATTGAATGATGAATACGGCTACGTTAAGGACAGCAAAGTATTTTTAAAGGGGTATCTGGATTTCCCCGACCGGCAAATTGGAGAAGTAAAAAGGACTGAGCAGGAAGCGATTGACTATTTCAAGAATCGTTTTAACATTGTCCTGAACAAAGTAGAGCAGCTGGAACGCGAAATTGATGAAGCACTTAATAAGGGCTCTTATCTTACCAAACTGATCCAGTTACAGCGCAAGCTGAAAAGTTTTGATGCATTGGGCGATTTTGTGCCTTTGCTCAGAAGGCTCGAAGAAAAAGAAGAATATCTCAAAAGCCTGATCGAGGTTAACCAGCTCAAAAACCTGGAAATCAAACGCGCACTGATCGAAGACGTGAAAGTTGCTGCTGCTGTTACCGATTACGCCATAGCAACAGACCAGATCCAGGAGATCAAAGCCAAATGGATCCGTACCGGACCGGTCGACAAGGAATATCAGGAGGAAATCGAAACTACATTTCAGCAGATCCTGGATGATTTCTTCCAACGTCGTCGTGATTATTTCGACGAGCAGAACAAGCTCAACCAGCACCGTATAGAAGAATACGAGAAGCTGATTAAAATTACCAAAACGCTCAGCTACGCCAAAGACCTCGACGAAGCCTACCAGAAAGCGAGAGACGTACGTAATGCGTGGAATAATATAGGAGAGGTTCCGCCGAAGCGCTTTTTCAAAGTCAACAAGGCTTATCGCCACTTCCTCAAACTGTTCTACGATAAATATAATGCTGCAAAAGGCATCGAACCGAAAGTTCGCATTGATCCACGTATCGTCGAGCAGCAAAAACTGCTTGCCCAGGCCGAAGCATTGCTGAAATCGCCCGATATCATCGAAGCGTCACAAGAGGCAAAAGTCCTGCTTAGCAAATGGAAGGAGATCAAAATTCCGTTCAAACTGGCGGATAAGGAGCTCTCCGAAAGATTCCGGATGGTGTGTGACAAGATATTTGAGCTCAGCTACCTGGCCCGTGTGATCAGCCGCAAATACCCGGCCTTCGACCTGAAAAGTCCCGAAGAGCAGCTTCGTACCAAATACCGAGAGCTCGAATGGCTTACCAAACGCGAGAAAAGCGACCTGGAATTCGCGCAGCTGGAATTCGACCGTACCGCTACCGGAGATCCTGAACAGGATAAGCAAGCCGTGGGCCGGATCAATATCCAGAAACGCAAGGTTCAGATGAAAGAGCGTATCCTCATTGAGTTTGAAAGAAAATTGAAAGCTATTACCGGGTGACGCTCACGGGCTGACCCTCAGCGGGTGACGCTCACTGGCTAATGCCTTACCGGCTAGTGTCGCATTGACGACTTATTAATTACCAAATTGGATTGCAATACCCTGGTCTCAAATTCGGCCGGGGTATTTTTGCTTTCAATGAGGTCTAGTAGTAATGAGGTCGCCTGCTGCCCCATTTCGAACGACGGCTGCGTAACCGAGCTCACGGGCGGATCGAGGAGCGACGACATGGCGATGTCGCAAAAGCCCACTACCGCTACGTCATCGGGCATTTTGTAGCCGAGTTGCCGCAATGCCCAGTGAATGCCCATGGTAATGCGGTCGCTCGCGCCGAAAATGGCGTCGGGACGCTCGCGGAGGGCCATAAGCTGGTAGGTACGCTCGGTACCGCCTGCTTGGGTGATTTCGCTGTGCAGTACCCATTCTTCCTGGAATTCGATCCCGTATTTCCGCAATGCATCCTTATATCCTTCCAAACGAAACCGCGTAATGGATACCGGTTTCGGGCCGGCAATATGGGCAATGCGCCGGCAACCCCGCTTGATCAAATGCTCAGTAGCGTCGAACGCGCCCTTGTAGTCGTCCACGCGCACTTTATGCGTGTGCATAGCGTCGCTCACGCGATCGAAAAACACCACCGGAATGCCCTGTTCCTGCAAGGATGCAAAATGGTCGATGTTCTCCGACTGGCTGGAAATCGCTACCACCAGGCCATCTACCCGGCGTGAGGCAATGTGCCGCGTTGCGGAACGCTCGCGCTCGAGTAGCTCGTGGCTTTGGTAGATCATCGTATGGTAGCCGCGGCTGTAAGCAATATCCTCCACCCCCCCGATCGCCGAGGAGTAAAAGCGGTTGGCAATATCCGGTACGATCACGCCGATCGTTTGTGTGCGGTTTTTGAGCAGGCTGATCGCGATCGGGTTGGGATAATAGTTGAGCTGCTCAGCCAGGTCGATCACCTTTTGCTTGGTTTCTTCACTGATCTCACTGCTATCGCGCAGTGCCCGCGATACGGTCGATTTGGAAATGCCGAGTTGTCTTGCAATCTCTTTGATGGTGATAGAAACCTTTTTCATTGGGGTATATTGAAATAGTACAATCCTCCTAAAAAATCCAGAAAATAGACTAGCGGTCAATGTTGCACAAAGCCACTGATATCCGCACAAAGTTCCGGGAAAAATTGCGGGAATGGGAACGGTTCCGGGAACGGTTGCGTAAATTTATTGCTTTTTTTCAAGATTTATTTTTGTGTATCAGCGAATCAGTATTTAAACTAGGTAAATCATCGACGAAGACAAGGGGCTAAA
>DATMSL010000634.1:0-4606 GCA_035565435.1 Dyadobacter sp.
CACCAGTTAGTGGGTCTGACTTTGGAATAGTAGACCTGTTTGCCCCATCGATTGAAGACCGTGATGTCTTTGAAATAGTCATCGCAGTTGTCGGCCGGCAGTTCGTCGAACACGAGGCAGTCGTTCTTGCCGTCGCTATTGGGTGTAATCACATTCGGGAATTCAGGGAATGGGGTAGAGCCATTGTCCTTGATGGTGACCTTCACCGTGGTGGTGTCGGTGGCCGCAGCACAGCTCTTATCCTGGGTAACAAAGTCGACGAGGAAGGTCTGTTCGGGCTGGCCATTGAGCAGGGCGCATTCGGGATTCCAGGCATAAGGAGAAGTGACCGATTTTACGCCTGTTTTAGCCTCGAAAATCATTCCGGCGTCCTTCATATCAAACCCGCGTCCGGCGGCTGTCAGAACGATCATATTCGTGTCGGGATCGCTTGCCAATACATCAAAGGTAATACCGGACGAACTGCCTATCTGGTAAGTGATTTCCTGAACCGGTAGGGAAGTTTTCACAGATGGCGCCTGGTTGGGCGACTCATCGACGATGAAATATACCGGTTTTGAGACGGGCATCGGATTGCCCTCGCAGCGCATATCTTCTACTTTGAAATCCACAGCAAGGGTATCGCCTTTCTTAGCATTGCAGGGCGGTATCCAGGTGAACTTCTGCTGTACGTTAGCCTGGCCGCTGGCAGGCTTGAAATCCATTCCCATATCGGCCATATTGAAGTCCTGGCCGCGCCCCGAAAGCGCCAGGTTATCCTTGTCGGGATCTTTCCCGTAAACATCGAACGTCACGGGTACGCCCGCAGTCACGTGTACGTAGTCGCTCGCGAGTGAGGTCGTCACGGTGGGCGCATTATTGCCGCTGCTCTCACGGCGAAGGTAGATATTCAGCGTGTCGGTCAGCGGGAAGGGGCAGCTGCCGTCCTGCGCAACGAGTTGGATCTTGATCGGGCGGTTATCGTAGGTGACGAAGCATTCTTCGAGGCAAATCTGGAATTTGAGCGTGTCGTTCGGCACCTTGGTGGTGAATTGGGCAGGTAGCAACGTAAAGTAATCTTTCGAATTGTTCACAGCGTGGCCGTCGACGGCTACAACCTGGTTCACGGTCGGGTCGGTCACCATTACTTCAAAGCACTCCGGGTCGCCTTTTTTGATCGTGATGATCTCGTTTTCCGTATAGTAGGTATTCTTTCCTTTGGGTTTAAACAACAACTTAGGCGGGTCCATTTTCGGACAGTCTACCACTTTGAGCTGAAAATCACGTGTTAGCATCCCGATTTTGACGCCGTTGCGGTATTCCTCTACCTGCACTGCAAACACATATAAGCCCACCGAGCCGGCTGTCACCGACAGCATTCCTGTCGACTTGTTTACTTTCAATGGATCCGGGCCCGGGATCATGTTACTGACCGAAATACCGTCGATCCACGTCAGGCGGGGATAGTTGGAAGAGCCCCGGGCGGGAGCGCTGGGGTTAGACTTGTCGGCAAAGCCTTGCATGGGTGTGATGAGCGAATACACAAGGCTGTCGCCATCGGAGTCGGTACCACCGAAATTGAACAGAAACGGTGAATTTACACAGGCATAATCACCTTGGATTTCCGGAAAAACGGGGGAAGAGTTCTTGAAATTGGCATTATTCTTGAAGAGCGGGGGGAATTCGAGGTAAAAGAGGCTACCGGCATCACCGGGCGCCTGAATGTTCGTGATTGTCCCGTTGCGGCAACACCGATCCCATACCATATAATAGCCCTGAGCATCGTCAAAATCAGTAGGAGTGATGCGTACAGCGGCGCTGTAAGTGATTTGCCAGGTCTGGAGTGTTGAGATTCCGCAGAGCGGGTTTGCGTAGTTGACCGATTTTCGTTCTATTTTTGGGGCTTCAAGAGAGCCCATGAGCACATTGTCGCGCTTTCTGAATACATAAATCGTGACGAACGGGTCTTCTGCGCCGGGATTACCATTGAGGGCGTCGAAATACATCGTAAGGCCCATGTTGTAATTGTACCGGGGATCCTGGGTTTGCGTGATGAAGAGCTGCCCGCCCACGATGTGTGTAGCGCTGGCGTCGCAAATGGCAAACAGCATCAGAATAAATAAGATGAACCGTTTTTTCATGAGAATGATGCGGCAGTAAAATTGATCCGATAGGATATTGGGATAAGTAATTAAAACAGGAAATAATGTCTAAGAGTAACAAGTACGAATACGTTGAAATTACCGATTTTGCGGCAGAAGGCAAATGTATATTTAAATCGGAAGACGGCGTAATCTTTGTGGAAGGTAATGTGGCTCCCGGTGACATCGTCGATCTTCAGGTCGTTCGTACCAAGAAAAAATTAAAGGAGGCCATCGTTACCAAAATCCATTCGCAATCGGCTTTACGTACGGAACCCTATTGCGAACACTTCGGGGTGTGCGGAGGCTGTAAGTGGCAGCATATCAGCTACGAGCATCAGCTCAGGTTCAAAAGGCAGCAGGTAGTGGATCATTTTGAAAGGATAGGAAAGATCAGGAATGTTGAGATTAACGAGATTATCGCTGCCCCTAAGACCGAATACTATCGCAATAAGTTGGAATTCACTTTCTCGAATTGGCGCTGGCTGACCAAGGAGCAGCTCGATTCGGGACAACCTTTTACCAAAACCGCATTGGGCTTTCACGTGCCGAAGCGTTTTGATAAAATATTCACCGTAGACCATTGTCATCTCCAACCTGACCCGTCGAACGCGATCCGCAATTCGCTGCACCGCTTTTCGGAGGAAAAAGGGTATCCTTATTACGACGTACGTTTTAATGTGGGTGTCATGCGCAACGTGATCATCCGTACAGCCAATTCTGGCGATGTGATGGTGATCGTGCAGTTTGGCGAGCAAAACGACGAAATTATCGCGGAAGTGATGCAGTTTTTGCATCAAAACCATCCGGAAATCACTTCGCTGAACTACATCGTAAACCTGAAAGGAAATGACTCTTATCAGGACCAGGAAGTGATCCATTACGCCGGTGACAAGGTGATCCGTGAAACCATGGAAGACCTGACGTTCCTGGTAGGGCCCAAATCGTTTTATCAGACGAACTCGGAGCAGGCATATAGGCTGTTCAGCGTCGCGCGGGATTATGCGCAGCTGACGGGTAATGAATCGGTCTATGACCTTTATACCGGCACCGGTACCATTGCCAACTTCGTAGCGCGCAGCGCGAAGAAAGTGGTAGGCGTGGAGTATGTGGAAGCGGCCGTGCAGGATGCCCGCATTAACTCAGAGCTGAACGGCATTACCAACACTTCGTTCTTCGCAGGCGATATGCGCGCCATCATGAACGAGAGCTTCCTGCACACGCACGGCCGCCCGGATGTGATCATTACCGATCCGCCGCGGGCCGGAATGGATGTGCCTGTGATCGAAACGATCCTGAAAGCCGCTCCCGACCGTGTCGTCTACGTGAGCTGTAACACAGCCACACAGGCGCGCGACCTGGCATTAATGGCCGAGGACTACGAGGTGACGCGCGTACAGCCGGTAGACATGTTCCCGAATACACACCATGTCGAAAATGTGGCGTTGTTGGTAAGACGTAGCTAAGGGGAATGGTCAAGTGTAGTCAGGTGTTGTCATGAATAGTCAGGTGTAGTCGGGGATTGAGAGAAAACGTGTTGTCAGGCATAGTCAAGTATTGTCATGTACTGTTCCACTTGGTTCTTCTCCAACAATCTTGCTACACCTGACTACTCTTGACCAAACCTGACAATACATGACCACACTTGACCAGACTTGACCACAAAATGATCCCGCCTGACGATACATTACTTATTCGGATCCCGGTATTTATAGTAAGTCCAAACCGAGTCGGCGACAGGGTCGTAATCACCGTTCATTACTTCGCTGGTTACAAGGGCAAATTTCTCTTTTTCGAATTCGTTCAGCGTGATTCTGATAGTCCTTCTCTTGAATGCGGAATCTACGCCGTCGTAAATGGCATTGGCGAGCTTCTGCTTGCCATACCAGTTGTAAAAGTCGAGTCTGTACATGACTGACGTCACTTTCCCGTCATCCTCCACGATCAGCGTATCCCCGCTTTTGAAAGTCAATGTGCGGGTATGAATTTGGTCGTAATACACTGTCGTTTTTGATTTGGCGTGGTAAGTGTGATCCGCTTCATATTGAGAATTGAAGGTCATGCCAGACACGATGGCGATTTCCCGAGGGCCGCACGCGAAGACGATGGCGCATATTAGCCCGATGAATACGTTAATTTTTCTCATCATTTCCTCATTCCGTAGGTTACATTCAGTGCTGTGTCATAATTTTGTCCGTTTCCTACGAAATTTCCCAGGGCGTACCAGTTATCATCTTGTCCTTCCCAGCCCCAATTGAGGTAGTAAAGATTATACGTCCATGCCATGCATGTAGCAGCCCCGTTCAGTTCCACGACACCGTGTAGAATCGTTTCTTGAAAGCCTGCAACGACCCATATGTGCCAATTTTGAAAACCCAGGAACTGATTGGTTCCATCCATAATAACGGGGTGTCCGCTCATGAGCTCGGCACGAATATCATTGTAAACATTGCTAAACAAGGCTCTTTTTCCTGCATTTGAATAGC
>DATMSL010000635.1:0-2243 GCA_035565435.1 Dyadobacter sp.
CCCTACCCATTCACGCACAGTACCATTCGGATAATTTCATTGAAAAATTACTAAAAAAGCATCCGGAACGCTTCGCTGCGATCCTGCAAAACCCTGATAAGTACAAGGTGCAGATTCTCTACACGAAAATCGACAGGAGTAAAAACAATGTTCCGCATTTTACTACGCATGGTTACCGGGTGAATACCGGAGAGTATTTTTATCCGGCAAGTACGGTTAAGTTGCCGGCAGTTGCGCTGGCATTTGAGAAACTGAATAAGTTGGGCATCGATAAGTACACGCCGATGTTTACGGATGCGGTAAGGCCTGAGCAGACGGCCGTGAAAGCCGATACAAGCTCTGAAGATAAGCTGCCCTCGGTGGCGCATTATGCAAAAAAAATATTGCTGGCGAGTGATAATGATGCATTCAACAGGCTGTATGAGTTCATAGGTCAACAGGAATTCAACGACAGCCTGCACAGCAAGGGTTTTAAGGACGCCCGCATTCTACACCGCCTCGATTCGCCGATCGGGCCGGAGAATAACCGGTATACCAATCCGATCCGCTTCGAAAAAGACGGCAGGATTGTGTTTGAGCAGCCTGCGAGGTATAATGAGAAGGAATACAAAGCGCCCGGGCCGATTATGTTAGGTAAAGGTTATATGACAGACGGCGCATTGGTGAACGAGCCGTTTGATTTTACCAAAAAGAACTTCTTCCCGCTCGAAGAGCAGCACCGGCTGCTGAAAACGCTCTTCTTCCCTGATCAGGTGCCGGTATCGCAGCGGTTTAATCTCACTGACGAGGACTACCGGTTCATGTACCAGTATATGTCGCAGTTTCCCGTCGAAACGAGCTATCCCGCGAGCTATACCGATGATTATTACGATGGCTATGTGAAATTTCTGCTTTTCGGGGCTACCAAAACGCGCTTACCACGCCACATCCGGCTTTTTAACAAATGCGGAGATGCGTACGGTTTCCTGCTCGACAATGCCTACGTCGCGGATTTTGAAAAAGGAATAGAGTTTATGGTAACAGCCGTGATCTATTGCAACGAGGACGGCATCTTCAATGACGACAAATACGATTACGACACGGTAGGCTTCCCGTTTATGGCCAATCTCGGCAAAACGATTTTTGAATACGAACTCGATCGCAAGCGTCCGAACCGGCCGGATTTAAGTCGTTTTGAAGTGGAATACGATAAGTGATCAGCGGGTGCGAAACTTCAACCGTGGGGCGATCTGGCAAATGTAGAGGTTGATGAGGTGCCCGATGATCAGCAAACCCGACCCTACGTAACCCAGCCAGGAGAACACCTGATGACGGCCTTCGAAGATGAGTGAAATCGCGAAAATGGCCAATGCGCCCCAAAGGAGAATGCGGAGGGCAGTGGAGCGGTGGTCACGCGTGGCGTAGTAAACCGCAATGCCGTTGACGAGGATAAACAGGTAATCCAGCGAAACGAGGCCGATATGTGTATGGTTATGCGTCGCTACCGACGAACCGAGGGCCAATGCAGGAACCAGTATGCAATGGATAATGCACAACACGGATCCGAGAATCCCTATATAGTCGGCCCTGCCATGTGAGTGTACTGCTTTCATTTCCTACATACAATAATGTTGCAAAAATAACATCCCTGCTTCGGACTTGCAACGGGGTTGCAGAATATTTTTAGCATGCGGTTGTCCAATCCATGAAAGTGTAGTCGGAATCCTTGGAATTTGAGCCGGTTAGAACTTAACTTTGACGGGAAAGGTTTTAGAAGGGAGGAATTATTAAACTGTTGGAAACAATGGACCAGTTAAGAGAAACGCTGAAAGTGCATCACCTGCGTACGACCACCTGCCGGGAAGACGTGCTTTCAACATTTATCAATCGGAAAAATGCATTATCGCACGGGGACCTGGAAGGCGCGTTGGGAGAGAATTACGACCGTGTAACCATATATAGAACGCTCAAAACATTCCTAGAAAAAGGCATTATACACAAGGTGCTCGACGACGAGGGCATGCGCTACGCATTATGCTCGCACAGCTGTTCCGAAGAAAAGCATCAGCACGATCACATCCATTTCAAATGCAGTGAATGCGGCGAAACCAACTGCCTCGAAAACCTGCACATTCCGGCCGTACAGCTGCCGGAGGGGTACCATCCCGAGCATTTCAATCTGCTGATACAGGGCGTTTGTCCCAAATGCAATTAGGTTGTCAGCCTGAGCGGAGTCGAAGGCATCCTGGCAAGATGCCTTCGAC
>DATMSL010000636.1:0-9520 GCA_035565435.1 Dyadobacter sp.
CTCTACATTCTGAAAAAGCTTGGCGGGCAGTCAGACATTCACAAGCTTTTCAAGATACTGTACTTTGCCGAGCAAAAACATCTGGTCAAATACGGCACCACCATTTCGCAAGACCATTACCATGCGATGAAAAACGGGCCGGTTCCTTCCATTGCCTATGATATTTACAAGAGTGTTAAGGACGGTGGCGTAACCTATGCCCGATACTTTTCCGCTGTGGAGCGCTTTTCGATCGCAAGCATCGGGGAACCGGACCTTGATTATCTTTCCGAATCTGAAATAAAATGCATTGACGAGTCGGTTCAGGAAAACAGCAACCTTAGCTTTAATGCATTAACCGAAAAGTCGCATGACGAAGCATGGACTTCGACTCCGCGTGACAAAGAAATAGGCATCGTGGATATTGCCAAAGCCGGTGGCGCCGACAGCCATATGGTGAAATACATTCAGGATCACCAGCTTATTCAGTCAGCCAAATTTGAATGATAACCCAGAGGCGCTATCATTCAAATGACCACACTAATCGGGACTGTCCTTCGGATGACGGTCAAAGATACCATTCCGCCCAAAATCAAACGGTTCATAATCGTCGGTGAGTCGGTTGACAGCCTGACGCTAGCTTCGGTTTACATTAATACTGAGCTCAATATCAAGGTCAATTATAATCTTGATCTCCAATGCCAGCATATAGAACTCAAACCAAACGGTAGGGATTACCTCGATCATACTTCTTTTGTCGATTGCTCGAAGCTGAAAATCATCGACCGGTGTGAGATATGTGAAATCATTCAAAATCGTCCGACGGTAGTTATCGGTAAGCTTAACGAATGCGATTTTGAACTGGTAAGGCGTCAGATTGCGTGCTCAACTACGATCAAAGGGAAGATTAAGAAACGATACGGTTTCTTCGAATCCCGTTTTTAGCTCTTGGTAATTTTTTTTAACCCGACCTTCGGGCATTTCCATTTGAGGCTACTAAGAGGTGATACAAGCATCATCACCTCATGCCACGCAGCTTATTTACACGTTTATTCCTCCTGGTTTCCATCAGTTTTAACGGGTTCCACGGGTTCGCCCAAAAGGTACCTTCGGTTTCCGGTTATGTCAAAACCGCATCCGGCGAGGCGCTGCCGGGCGTGACGGTTTCCATTCTCAAAACCGAACACGGCGTTACCACCGATGGGAATGGCTTTTTTGCCCTTCCTGCTATGAAAACGGGCACCTACACGGTACAGGTCACATTGATGGGCTACAAAGCCGTGTCGGAGACAGTCACGGTACAAGCCGGGAAAACGGCCTCGTTCAATTTCCAGCTCCTGGAAAACCAGCAAAACCTCAACGAAGTTAGCATTTACGGCAAAACGGAGACGCAGGCGGTGAAAGAACAGGCTTTCGCGGTGAATGCGATCGAAACGAAGCAGTTTCAAAATTCCACGGCGGACCTCAACCAGGTACTCAACCGCAGCGCTGGCGTGCGCATTCGCGAGCAAGGCGGATTGGGATCGAACTTCAATTTCTCGATCAACGGGCTTTCGGGGAAGGCAGTAAAGTATTTTATCGACGGTGTGCCGATGGAGGTCATGGGTAGCGCGATGTCGCTGAACAATATTCCCGTAAACCTGGCGGAACGTATCGAGGTGTACAAAGGCGTGGTACCGGTGCAGCTTGGCTCGGATGCCATGGGCGGCGCGGTGAATGTGATCACCAATCAGAAACAGACTAACTACCTCGACCTCAGCCACAGCTACGGGTCGTTTAACACCCACCGTTCGGCGCTCACAGCCCAGTATGTGCATAAGCCGACCGGCATTACCGTCAAAGCAAGCGGCTTTTTTAATTATTCCGATAACAACTATACGATGAAAGGCGTCGAGATCCTGAAAGGGGGAACGCGCGTCGGCAACCAGATCACCGACCTCAACGGGGCGAACTTTGTGACAACCGACGTGGAACGCTTCCACGACCACTATCGCTCAGGAATGGGGCAGGTGGAAGTGGGCATCACCCATAAAAGCTGGGCAGATGTGCTGTATGCGGGCTACGGCTATTCGGAAACACGTCAGGATCAGCAAACGGGTTTTGAACAAGCCATTGTGTACGGTAATGTGCAGCGGAAAGGAAAATCGTCGACGGGGACGCTACGGTACAAGAAAAGCAATCTGCTCGTAAATGGCCTGGATGTGAACCTGTTTGCATCACTTTCGACCGACAAATACCTGACCTCCGACACCCTGCTCCGCCAATATTACTGGGACGGCTCGTGGACCACCAAGGGTGCGACCGAAATGGGCGGTATCAAATCGCTCTCGCACATCATCCGCCCGCGTGCCTTCGTACGTGCGAACGCGAGCTACGCGCTCAGTGAGCGGCATTCATTTAACCTCAATTATACCATCGACCGCCTCAAAAACGAGAATTACAATGAATTGCTCGCGTCGGGCGACGCTATGCCGGGGATCATGACGAAACAAATCCTGGGCCTTGCCTACCAGCAGGAGTTGCTCGACAAACGCTGGACGAATACTTTTTTTGCCAAATATTATGGCCTCGCCCTCGAACGAAAGAAGTGGATCGACAATGCCTATCAGGTACTGACCGACAAATTCCCGAATTATGGTTATGGCGCAGCATCGCGGTACAAACTCCTGCCCGACCTCGGCGTGAAACTTTCCCTGGAACATACATTCCGCTTGCAGGAAGTGGAAGAGGTTTTTGGCGACGGCCTGAATGTGCAGCCCAATCCCGACCTCAAACCCGAGCGCAGCGATAACGTGAACCTGGGCTCCTACTACGGTTTCCGCACCGGCAAACACCGCTTTTTCGCAGAAGCAGCCGGCTTTTACCGCAATGCGTCCGACTTCATCTACCCTGTTGCCGACCAGCGTTCAAAGGCTTTGAAAAACGAGAACAAATCGAACGTACGGGTGACCGGCTTCGAGGCAGAGGTGCGTTACGACTATGCCGATCTGCTCTCATTCAATGTAAATGCTACCTACCAGAACGCAATCAACATGACCAAATTCGGCAGCACGACTTCCAACGTGCCCGAAGCGACCTATAAGAACAAGATCCCGAATCAGCCGTGGTTTTTCGGAAATGCCAATCTAGGCATCGGAAAAAGTGATGTATTCATGAAGGGCTCGCGGCTGCAATTCAGCTGGTTCACCCAGTACGTGCACTGGTTTTACCTGACCTGGGAAGCTTTCGGGAATGTAAACGGCAAATCGACGATCCCGAGCCAACTGATTCACAATGCCACACTGAGCTATTCATTTGCCGACGGGCGATACAACGTGTCGGCCGAATGCCGCAACCTCACCGACGACCTGGCTTACGACAATTTCAGGCTCCAGAAACCGGGCCGTGCCTTCGCGTTGAAACTCCGCTATTTCATTCATTAAACCACTTAAATTTTACCTATAACACCCAAAATGAACAGATTTCTCAGCTACCCGGCCAAAGCCATTCTGATAGCCCTCACCGCATTTATCCTCAACGGATGCAGCGACAGTGACGATAATGGCGGCACTCCCGTTCAGGAAGAAGGCAAATACTCCGCTGTCCTTTGTGTGGGCGCATGGCCCAATACCGCCTATTACATTGCCGATGTGCCGTCGCTAACGAGCGGTACCATCAGTATCAAAGGCAACGGCGCCGAAATGACCGGCAAAGTGTATGCGCAGGACATTATTCAAAAAGACGGATTTTACTACCACGCCAACTTCGGCAGCGGCCGTTTCGGTAAGTACCACGTCGAAAATGGGGCGCTGGTGATCGATAAGGAAGTGCCGTTCACGTTCCTCAACTGGAGTTCGTATGTATGGGTAGACGATCAGACGCTCGTCATTTTCGGCGACGCGGAAGGCGAAGGCCGGTATGCTATCGTAAAAGTGGCAGACATGACGCTTACTACCGGGAAACTGGACCTCAAAGCCAAACCGACAGGCTTTACCGGCTACAATGTCGGATTTGCCGAGTACCGCGATGGCAAGCTGTTCGTGGGTTATGGTTACTCGTTCTCGGATTGGTCGGTGAAACCGCTGCCGGTAAACCGCGATTTCAATGTGGCAGTGCTGAGCTACCCTTCCATGAAAATCGAAAGCACCATCACCGACACGCGCACGACTACGCCCGGCGGGCCGATCGTGTATGCGCCGGCGTCGTTCAAAGACGAAAACGGCGACATTTATTTCATCAGCGACCCGGTGGCCGGGTACGATTACAAATCACCATCAGTGGTTTACCGCATCAAAAACGGCGCTACGGCACTCGATCCGGCCTATTTCTTTGACCTTTCAGCCAAAACGGACAATGGTATGGGTGCAGCCATGTGGCATATCGGTAATGGGAAGGCCATCGTGCGTACACGTATCAAGGGCGAATCCATCGACGCAGAGCATTCGTTTTCAGTTATCGACGTAAGAACCGGGACATTCATCAAAACGCTCGACCTCCCCGCCGACAAAGGCGAACGAATGGTGAATGCCGTGGTGGTGGAAGACGGTAAGGCATACATTGCCGTGAATGCCGCGGATAAGGATTACATCTGGGAATACGACCCGGCCAGCGAAAAACTTACAAAAGGCGCCGAGTTTGTAGACGGCATCGACTACATCCTTCGTCTGGAAAAAACGAAATAACAAGCTCATTATCAGAATCCAATCTAATGCACCAGAATAAACCCCGCGGTATATTTCCGTGGGGTTTATTCTTTTGGGACAAGGTAACTTTCTTTTTACATTCAGTTACAGTATGCGCATTAGTAACCTTTCTTTTACCAAGAAAAACCTTGTTCATGCGACACTTCCTCACAACCACGCTGTGCGCCCTTTCGATCGGAACCGCCCTCGCGCAGCAGCCTTCATCGACAGATTTTAATCTCAATTTTGAAAAAACACCCATTTCGGACAAGCTGCCTGCTCCCTGGATGGAATGGGGAAAAGGCTATAAGCTATCCACCGATACCACGGAAAAATACCAGGGAAAAGCCTCCGTGCGCATCCAGTCACCGGCGGTGATGGACAATATACAATTCGGCTGCGCAGCCAACACCTTGCCCGCCGATTACAGCGGAAAGGAAATCGAGTTGAGGGGATATATGAAATTTACGGATGTCGGAAAGGGCTTCGCCGGGCTCATGATGCGGATCGACGGAAAATCGGGAACGCTGCAATTCAATAATATGCAAGGCGAAAACCTGCACGGGACGCAAGATTGGAAACAGTACAGCATTAAGCTCCCCTATCCCACCGGTGCCGACAAGATCTACATTGGCGCGTTGTTAGTGGGGCCGGGAACGCTCTGGGCCGATCAGTTTGAGTTGTTTATCGATGGCAAGCCGTTCACCGAAGCTCCTCCGAAAAGGATTTATCCGGCTGCGCTCGACAAGGAATTCGACGGCGGGTCGAAGCTGGCATTGGAGCCGGGCTATAAGCTTTCCAAAGAACAGGCGGCCAGCCTGGCACAGTTGGGCAGGATCTGGGGATTTGTAAAATACCATCACCCCGCCGTAGCGGATGGTAATTTCAATATGGATTACGAGCTTTTCCGCGTAGCTGCGCCCTATCTCGCTGCCCAAAACGATGCGGAGCGGCAGCAGGTGATAAATAAATGGCTGAACAGGCTCGGGCCGATTAAGGAGCTGTCGCCGGAAACCATTCCGACAGATGCAGTGATGAAACCGGACCTGGGCTGGCTCGCGAAGTCGGGCAATGCACTGCCGGCCCGGCTCGACTCCATCCGCCGGGCCGCGCGCACGGATGAGCATTACTATATTGCGTCGTATATCAATGTAGGTAATCCTGATTTCAAAAACGAAAACCCTTATGCCGAAATGGCCTATCCTGATGCCGGTTTCAGACTGCTCTCGCTGTTCAGGTATTGGAATATGATCGAGTATTTCTTTCCCTACAAGCCGCTGATCCGCGAGGACTGGCACGCGGTACTGGAAGAGTTCGTACCCAGATTTGTAACCGCTCCTGATGAAACGGCATACAAACTGGCCGCATTGGCACTCATTGCCAGGGTCAAGGATTCGCACGCCAACCTCTACGGCAACCACGAAGCACTGGACAAATATTTCGGAAAAAACTTCGCGCCCGTGGAATTGAGTTTTATCGAGGGAAAACCGGTTGTTATCAATTATTTCAATGCGGAGTTGGGCGAGCAAACGGGACTGAAACCGGGCGATGCGATCGAGACGATTAATGGGAAAGATATCAAGCAGATCATCACCGAAAAAAAGCCTTATACTCCCGGTTCCAATCCGGTGATCCAGCTGAAAACCATGGCCCCAAACCTGCTGAGAACCAACGACTCCACGCTTGCGATCACTTTCAAACGGGCAGGAAAAGTGCAAAAAGCGAACATCTCCGCCTATCCGCGCAGCAAGGTTAATATATATGCCAATTACAATAAGAAAGACACTTGCTTCAAAATGATCGGGCAGGATGTGGCGTATATTTTCCCGGGGAAATTCAAAAACGCCTACCTGCCCGCATTGACGCCGCAAATCGAGAAAAGCAAAGGCGTGATCGTGGATATGCGCTGCTATCCGTCGGATTTTATGGTGTTCTCATTCGGGCCGATGCTGCTGCCGGAAACGAAATCGTTTGTAAAATTTACCGTGGGAAACCCGAAAACGCCCGGCGTGTTCACCTGGACGCCCGAGCTGAAACTCGGCAAAACCAACCCGGATTATTACAAAGGAAAAGTGATTGTGATCGTAAATGAAAACTCGGTGAGTCAGTCGGAATACACGACGATGGCCTTCGCTGCCGCTCCCAATGTGACGGTGATCGGCAGCACCACGGCCGGGGCGGATGGCAATGTATCGCCTATTACCCTGCCCGGCGGATTGCGTACGGGCATCAGCGGTATCGGCATCTACTACCCCGACGGTCGCGAAACCCAGCAAATCGGCATTGTGCCGCAGGTAGAGGTAAAGCCCACTATCCGGGGCATTGCCGACGGCCGCGATGAGCCGCTCGAAAAGGCCCTGCAGCTCATCCACGGCCAATAACGTCAAAACTCCCGG
This sequence comes from Dyadobacter sp., assembly GCA_035565435.1. Classification (GTDB taxonomy): domain Bacteria; phylum Bacteroidota; class Bacteroidia; order Cytophagales; family Spirosomataceae; genus Dyadobacter. The sequence goes on from DATMSL010000636.1 coordinate 7,037, forward strand.
TCGCCAAACTCGCTGGCCGGGAGTTTCGCTTTTCTGGTGAGCTGATTGAGGTTATAGCTCAGATTAATGAGAAAAATATCTGTTTCCTGGATGTAATTAGTAGTGGTAAAAAAGTCCTTGCCCCAGGTGGATATCCGTTGCTGGTTGGCTCCCACGATACCGAGATCCATATTTTGCCACTGCAATGTCGCCGCCAGCTTTCCTTTGAGGAAACTCTTCTTGACCGACAATGCCGGGTTCACAAACCGGGAGTCCTCTCCTTGCGCCGTCACTCGTTTCGACAAGTAACTGATTGCCCATTGCACCTGCCAAGAAGGTGCTATTTTAAACGTGGTATTCGCATTCAGGGAATATACTATGCTCGATGTATTCACCACCACCGTATTCACGCCGGCAGCATTTCGGAAAAGCCCGCCTTCGATCGCATACCGGTACACGTTTGCGCCGGCGTAGAGTTGCCACCATTTGGTCAGGTTGGCATTCCCCCCGATTTCCACACCCCAGGAAGTGGCCAGGCCGGCATTGGTGTAAATCCGGTTGATGATCGTATCATTATACACGCTGTTGACCCGGTTGACTACGTTTTTGATCCGCTGGTTATATAATGTTGCAAAAGCACTTCCCTTTTCGAACTCTTTCACGACGCCCACTTCGGCCATGCCGATAAACTCGGGCAAAATGTCGGGGTCACCCGATTCGAGAGTCTCGGAATGCTCGCGTTCCGGAAATGGGTTCAACTCGTTGTTCGTCGTGCGTTGTACCCGGCGTGTGTAACCCGCCTTCCCGCGCCAGCCTTTCGAAAACTGGTATTGTAACTGTGCCGAAGGAAAGAAATTGGAAAGGTCGAGATTACGTGTTTCCGTGCCTTTAGCTGTAAATTGCCGCGTCGCGTATTCATAACGCAACCCACCCGAATAGTCCAGTTTACCCGATTTCCCGCTGTATTGGCCGTACATCGAGTGAATATGGTTCACGAGGCGCGTCCGACTCGAAAATTGTGGCACCAGCACAAATTCACCCGTTTCCAGGTTTTGATCCAGGTATTGAAATACGCCTTTCTGCACCTGGTTCCGGTATTGATAACCGGTTTCCAGTTTCCCTTTACCGATCGGCACGACGTAATCGGCCTGTAAACGGTATGCATTTAATGGGTTTTCACTCGGGTTGCGGGTGCTTTGCAATGTGTGTGTGCGGCCGGGTTCGGCGAGGTTGCTATTGGTTGTAAGTCCGTCCAGATCTGCGGATTCGATCAAGCCCGAGAGCGTTAGTTCCGATTTGTTACCGAAACGGTGCAGGTAATCGAGGTTAGCCGAGGTAACATCGGCTGTTTTCTCCGCGATATTCGAATTGAAATAGGTAATCCGTCCCACGTTTTGCCCTGTTTCCAGGTTTGTTTTGGTATTGTTGTAAACCAAATCGGCCCTGCGCGACTGGAAACGATATCCTTTATAAAAACCCGCTGAAATCACATTCGAGGGATCGGCGGTGTAGCTTACCGATGCGCGTGCCGTGTAGTTATACCGCTTGAAACTCCGTTCTCCTTCGGATGGAAAAGTGGTAAAAACATTGCCGATCGTCGTGTTGACATCTCCAACTCTCCGGCCGGTAAGGTCGTTCCGCAGGTAATTACCGCTCAGGTTCACCTCCCATTTACCAGCCCTGATGCCCCAGGCAGCGTCTGCACCGAAACGCTGCGGATTTTTCAGGTTATGGTAGGTATGGACAGACGGCAAGCCGGCCTGCACATTCACTACCAGGCTCTGGCTGTTCTTCGCGACTGTTTTAGTAGTAATATTAATGATCCCCGATTTCCCATCCGGGTCATAGCGCGCCGATGGGCTGGTAATAATCTCAACGTTTTCAATGCTGTTGGCCGGGATCTGGTTGAGCACAACAGCCGGGTCAGTTTGCACGGGCTTGCCGTTGACGAGTACCAGAAAGCCCGTGGAGCCCCGCAATGCGATATCGCCTTCGCTGTTGACCGTCACCGACGGCGTGTTCTTGAGCACATCCACGGCAGTTCCACCCTGGCTGCCCAGAAATGCACCTGCACGGTACACTTGCCGGTCGATCTTGTTTTCAACCGCACTCCGGTTACCCGTCACCTCCACCGCATCGAGCACACGGCCGTCAGCCTGCATGGCCACGGGCGGCAATACGACGTTACCGGCACTCGCGGGTACGGGTGTCCGCAACTTCCGATATCCCATGTATTGTGATTCGAGGTAATACGCTCCGACGCCCTGGTTCTCAAATCGGAAAGCGCCCTTATCATCGGCCAGGACCCCGCTTACCAGCGTCGAGTCGGATGAGCGGTACAATGCGACGGAGGCATAAGGCAGCCCCTGGCCGGTCTGTTGATCGGTAATTTTGCCGGTAATAGTCATCTGGCCTTGCGCCAGGACCGACGTCAATTCGCCCAAAAGTAAGGTAAGCGTAAAAAGAAATTTCATAAGGGTTAGTTCCGCCTGTTCATGGTGATGC
>DATMSL010000637.1:0-2709 GCA_035565435.1 Dyadobacter sp.
GTATAACCGCTATTCAATGCAAAAAAACATGGAAACACTATCAGAAAGCCAGCAAATCACATTTATCAGCAAATACCTCATCCCCGCCGCTTCGAAACAAACGTTCCTCGAACGACAGCATATTGCGCGGACGTTTATCCACTCGCTCGACGGCTTCGTGCGCGACTATGCCTACGAGCGCATCACCGAAACCGGTGATACCGAATACATTACCATCGCCACCTGGACAAACGAGGAAGCCATCAATCATGCCAGAAATGCGGTGCAAGCCGAAAACCTGAGAACCGGATTCGACCGCGCTGAAATGCTGAAAAGACTTCAAATTCAAATGGAACCGGGATTATTTCGCGAGGACCATCGTTAACCCCGGCCCACCACGGAGAATGTAATCCACGGGGTGCGTTTCGGCTGCAATGCCGGAACGCACTTTTTTCAGATAGCGTGTCGTATATTTAGGCTCGCATTGCCAGCCTTAGCACCATGAAAAACGAAGTACTCGACGTCTCCGGAATGAGGGCACTCCCGCTCGATCTCGACTCCGCCATTTCTTTTATGCCTTATATCCGCTTCCTCGAACAGCGGGTTTCGGAAGAAAAGACATTGAAATCTACCTTTTACAAGAACATACTGACGTATTTCCACGAGCATCAGCTCCCCCAGGGAGACGTGCCGCTCGACGAGGCGCATCTGTACGGGGCTTTCTTCGAATATGTTTACAGCAGCCTCTCGGCGCCGCTGGCATCGGAGCATAAGCTGGCCTGGGGTATGTGCCAGCCGCTTTACCCGCATATTTTTTACGGTACCGACCTGCTTTTCGAAATGCTGAACATGAAACCGGCCGATTCGCTGTACGAACTTCAAAAGAACCCCGAAGACTACCAGCGCGAGCGTCTGCATTTGATCTACACACTGATCCTGCAAAGGCTTTATAATTTCCAGGTGCCGGTGAAAATTCAGCAATACCACGCCTGGACGGACACTCAAACCGGGCTGTACCGGTTCTACGAAGTGCTGGTGAGTCCCGAATTTGTGGAAGTGAGCGCCACGAGAGATCTTCCGGATCTCAACTTCGTGGAAATCTACGCGCATTTCAGCGAAAAGGACGGGCATCTGCAATTGCAAAAGGTGCTCCCGCTCGATATGTTCCGTTTCCGGGGCTTTGCAGTTATCACGGTATCGGACGTTACGGCTAAAATGGCGGTGGAAAATATCAAAAAGGTACAGTTCAACCGGGTACCGGGCGACAGTCCGAACCGCTACCAGCGCATTATCCAGTCGCTGAAAACGCTGGTGCAGAACAATCGCATCGAATTCGATCTTTTTCCTTTCGTGCGTGTGAACGGGCAGGCCGTGTATGGGTACGGACAGGTGGGTACGGGCGTACTTTTTCAGATTTGGGGCGAAAACCGCCTGACGCCCGAAGAATTCCGACGCCAGGCGGAGGGCTATGCCGCCAAACCGAATTCGTTCTTTTCACCCGACATTCAGGGTGAAGACGAACGCCAGATCGGCTGGCTGGCACCGTTCCGCGACCTGAATGTACGCTCGCTTGCATTGGTACCGCTTTTTGTCGATCAGAAACTCGTGGGTGTCCTATGTATGCATACCTGGGAAGATGAACGTTTCGACGAGAAAAAACTGGCTTCGCTCGAAATGGCGTTCGCGCCCGTAGCGCAGCTGCTCGACATCTACATAGAGGAGTTCAATCTGGAACTTGAAAGCATTATCAAAGAAAAATTCACCTCGATACAGCCCGCCGTGCAATGGAAGTTCAATGATGCCGCCTGGCATTACCTGCATCGGAGAAAAAAAGGCCTCCCCGAAGTGAACGAGAACATCGCATTCTACGACGTCTATCCCCTATATGGTGCAATCGACATCCGCAATTCTACCAACGAGCGCAATCTCTCCATCCGCGCCGACCTTGGCCATTACCTGGATTTGCTGAATGACCTGCTGAACGCGCTTGCCAGCTTCGACCGGTCGTCGCTCATGCAGGAGCTGCGTTTTCATTGTACCAAATGGCAAAAGGCCGTCAGCCAGGGCGAACTAAACAGCACCTCAGAGAATAATCTGAATACGTTTCTGAATGAAGAGGCCAGGAACTACCTCATCCACCTGTCACAGCAGGACCCGCGTACCGCGCCGCTCATTGATGAGTACATCGGGATCACGCATCCTGTTCAAGGCGGGGTACACCGCCACCGGCAAGAGCTCGACCACTCGATGGAGCTGATCAATACGGCCGTGAACCGGTATTTCGAAGACCAGAAGGAGCTATTGCAGGAGTCGTATCCTTGCTATTTCGAGAAGTTCCGGACCGATGGCATCGAATATGACATTTATATCGGCCAATCCATTGCCCCCGATAAACCCTTCAACCATTTCCACCTCAAAAACCTGCGGTTGTGGCAACTGTCGTCGATGATCGAGGTTGCGAAACTCACCCGTGCATTGCTCGGCGAAATGCCGAAAGAGCTGCATACCACGCAGCTGATTTTTGTCCATAATCACATGATCGATATCAGCTTTCGCAGCGACGAACGGAAATTCGATGTGGAAGGCGCTTATAATATCCGCTACCAGATGATCAAGAAGCGGATCGACAAGGTAAGGATCAAAAATTCCCAGGAAAGGCTTACACAACCGGACAAAATCGCGCTCATTTACCTGCACCAGCGGGATATTGAAGATTATCTGCCCTTCATC
>DATMSL010000638.1:0-4214 GCA_035565435.1 Dyadobacter sp.
ATCATCAAATCATCCAATTTTCGCTAAAAATTGCATATAGAAAATATGCTATTGTACTAAATCTATATCATTCATGTAGTTTACCTCAAATAAAGGAGACAAAATATTGATTGCAAGCCAATTAAAGGCAAAGCTCGAGACCCGTCGTCCTAATCTGCCCGCTTCGCATATTTGATCACCATAGCCAGTACCACTACCCTACCATTGTTATCAAAAAAGCCGATTTTATCTGTTACACGGTCGTAGAAGCGGATTTTACCGTCGCTTTCACAATCAAAGATCGCATAGTTGCATAAACACTATCCTCTCCCAGCACACGGCCGTTGGCTAACTTATAGTAATGCCTCCATTTGTTCGGGTCGGTCGTATCACGCACCACGGTAATGCCCGCCTTGGCGTTTGTATCCGGATTTACCGGCTGATTTTGCTGCGCAATAGCGCCGGGAGCCGGAATTGCCGCCATTATCAGCAGAAAATATCTATTTAGTATAGTAAACATCTTTACCTGTTTTTAACCCTGATCACCAACTTCAAACCTGACCAGACCGCGTCCACTGCGCATACTTTCACATCCACCAGGCCGACCGGCAATGCAAGATTCCGGATTACGTCCTCGGTAACATCGGTGGGAACCTTCGAGGCTTTTTTCGGCCAGGAAATCCAGATGGTGCCGTTCGGAACGATCTCTTTTTTCAATACCGGTAAATCCCTTTCCAGGCTGGCGGCCTGTTTAGTAAAATAATGGATGAAGTCTACCCCTGACGCGGGTTCTTCGAAAACCGCAATATCAGCAGGCAGCCCTTCCAGCAAGTCGAAATAGTGTTCCGGCGGATCTACGAACCTGATTTTATAGCCGGGCTTGATGCCCAGCTTTTTGACAAGACTTGTACTGGAATAACTTGCCTGAGTCGCCATAATATAAGTAAATGATATATTACAGATAAGTTACAAACCCATTATTTCAGACACAAGCAGCCCCATGCAAAAGCTTCAAAAGAATGCATTTCCGGCACTTTTCAGCTATTTTTAGCCATTCACTTTTCCCTTACCTGTAATTCTGACGCATGATTACCAACGACGCGGTCGTTCTCGGCCTGTTAATGCTGATACTGGCTGGCATTTTCTACACGGCAGCACAACCCGGCTGGAAGCGGTTTTATACCGTTATACCGCCCCTGCTGCTTTGCTATTTCATCCCGGGTTTGCTCAATTCGTTCGGAGTAGTCAATGGCGCCACATCGCAGCTGTATCCGGTTGTTTCGAAATATTTCCTGCCGGCTTGTCTCGTACTTTTCACCGTCGGAATGGACTGGAAGTCACTGACCCGCCTTGGACCGAAGGCATTGGCGGCCATGCTGATCGGCACCGCGGGTATTGTGCTGGGCGGACCGCTTGCATTGTGGATTGTCGGCAGCATCAGCCCGGCCACCGTCGCCGGCCAGGGCGCTGATGCCGTATGGCGCGGGCTCGCCACGATCGCCGGGAGCTGGATAGGCGGCGGGGCCAACCAAACCGCATTGCGCGAGGTGTTCCAACCGAGCGACGTGCTTTTCTCCCAAATGGTGGCCGTCGATGTGCTCGTTGCCGAGCTATGGATGGCCGCATTGATTTATGGGGCCGGCGTTGCTTCGCGGGTAGATGCGCTGCTGGGCGCCGACAGCGGCGCGGTGCAAGAGGTGAAGCAGCACCTGGATTCAGAGCAAAAAGCCAATGAACAAAACCCAACACTGCGCGAGTACATTTTCCTGGGGGCAGCCGGCTTCGGCGCAACCGGCCTCGCGCACGGGCTGGCGGAAATAATCACCCCGTATCTGGCTGCAAATTATCCGGCGCTCGAAAAATACAGCCTTACTTCCAACTTTTTCTGGGTCATCAGCATTGCTACCCTGATCGGCATCCTGCTCTCGCTGACGCCTGTGCGCAAGCTCGAATATTATGGCGCATCGCGGTTAGGCTCGGTGTTCCTTTACGTGCTTGTAGCGACTATTGGGATGCAAATGGACCTGGGAGCGGTAGCGGGTAACCCCGGCCTGTTCGCCATCGGGCTGATCTGGATTTCAATTCACGGTATCATCCTGATTGTAGCATGCAAATGGCTTAAAATTCCTTTCTTTTTCCTGGCCGTCGGCAGCCAGGCTAATGTGGGCGGCTCGGCTTCGGCTTCGGTTGTGGCGGCGGCTTTTCACCCTTCACTGGCACCTGTGGGCGTACTGCTGGCAATTTTGGGATACGCCATCGGAACTTATGGAGGGTATTTGACTGCTTTAATGATGCAATGGATTAGCACCTAAACGTCAACTGAGATGGAGGAAAACAGCAAACTCGATAAAATCGTCGAAGCGCGGATGAAGCTCAAAGCACGCTTCGAACAGCAAATGGCCCAGACGCCCTCCGTGTCCGATGCCCGGCCTATGGGAAGCGGCGCGCCCAACCGTCACGGAATGCCCCAATTACCCGTCGGTCAGACCAAAACAATCAAATGGCCGGTGCTGGACCTTGGTTTCAAGCCTGACATCCCGCTTGGTAAATGGAAGCTGATCGTCGACGGCGAGGTGGAATCGCCTATCACGCTGACCTGGGACGACTTCATGGCATTGCCCCAAACCAACGACGTAAGCGATTTTCACTGCGTAACCACCTGGTCGCGCATGGACGTGCCTTGGGTGGGTGTGCGCCTGGCCGATATTGCGGCGCTGGTTATGCCCAAACCGACAGCTACACACGTGCTGTGTCACGGCTACGATCAATACACGACTAATCTTTCGCTGGAAGAAGCATTGAAAGAAGATGTGCTGCTCGTCCACACCGCCGATGGCAAGCCGCTCGAACGCGACCACGGCGGTCCGGTGCGCATGATCACCCCGCAGCTTTATGCTTGGAAAGGCAGCAAATGGATCAGCCGCATTCAGTTTTTACCTAAAAACCAGCTTGGGTTCTGGGAATTGAGAGGCTATTCCAACACCGCTTATCCCTGGCGCAACGACCGTTACAGCTAGGCTAAATATTTTTACATATCCAGCACCAGCCCGTCGTACGCCAGATGTACGTGTGGGGGAAGTTCGCTTTCAATGACAGCGTGCAGGCCCAGTTTATGACTCATGTGCGTCAGGTAGGCCTGCGGCACATTTAGTTTGTCGATCAAATCGAGCGCTTGTGAAAGTGTGAAATGAGAAAGATGCGGCTCTTTTTGTAACGTATCGAGCACGAGCACCTGCGAGCCTTTGATTTTCTCCTGCTCCTGTTCGGAAATATAGTTGGCGTCGGTAATGTAGGTAAAATCACCGATGCGGTAGCCGAAAACAGGCAACTTATGGTGCATTACCTCAATAGGAATCACCTTTACCCCTTCTATTTCAAACGGCTCGTTTTCAATCGGGTGCAGCGAAAAATGCGGAACGCCGGGATAGCGCTTTTCGGCAAATGCGTAGGCGAACTCGGTTTTAATCTGGTTCAAGACCTCCTGCCTGCCGTAGAGCGGAATATCCATTTGCTGGCGGTGATTGAATGCCCGGATGTCGTCCAGCCCCGCAGTATGGTCCTTATGTTGGTGGGTGAAAATAGCCGCGTCCAGGTCCTTCACATTGGCGCGCAGCATTTGCTGGCGGAAATCGGGGCCGGTATCGATGACGAACGATTTGCCGTGGGCCTGAATCCACACGGAAGTCCTTAAACGCTTGTCATGCTGGTCACTAGAACGGCAAACGACACAGTCGCAGGCAATAACCGGTATTCCCTGCGATGTGCCGGTTCCTAAAAATGTAATCCTCATCAGGTGTTTATTCTGTCAAATGCGCCACCACTTCAACCAGGCGGTCGAAATTCAACGGCTTCATCAGCGCATCGTCAAATCCTGCTTCTTTGAAATCTTCGTCTGAATAATTTTTGGCATTGCCCGTGATCGCAACGATCGGCGTTTTAGCCTTTTTCTCATCAGGCAATTTACGGATGCTTCTTGCACATTCCATTCCATCCATCACAGGCATATTGATATCCAAAAGAATGATATCAAAATCCTCTTTTTCAAGCAATTGCAGCACCTGCTCGCCGTTTTTCACGGAAGTGATTTCATAATGCTGAAATTCCAGAATCTTCCTTGCCAGGTTTTGAATAACTGAACTGTCTTCGGCAATGAGTACTCGTTTTGTGTATGACATACAATGGGGCAGGTATTGTGTTTAAAGTTTTTTCCCAGGTCAATTTAGATATATTTCAAC
>DATMSL010000639.1:0-19955 GCA_035565435.1 Dyadobacter sp.
CTAAAACTGCCCAGCACTTCTAGAATTTCGTGCTTCAAGACACGCAATATGTTCGACTCCTGCCCTTCAGCCCCATTTTAATAACTATAATATTTCCAAGACACCTTCCGGCCCAGAAAACAAAAAAGGCCGGGTATCAACCCGGCCTGTCTAATTATTTTTAGGCGATTCGACTCCTCTATTTGTAACTCGACCGCTTCTTTAACTCTTTTAACTCATTTTGCATTTCCTGCAACATCCGCATGAGCTGCTGCATGTCGGTCTGCGGCTCCGGCAAGGCCTTACTGTGGAAGCTGTAATATTCCCATAGCTCAATCACCTCACCAATCGGCACGGTATAGGCAAAGTACTGTTTGTTGAACGACTGCAACAGCATTGTACCGGCTTCCTGATTAATCGTCACTTGTTTGAAGACAAAGTCCTGGTCACCCTTTAAAATAACAATGCAGGGTGTCTCGGGTTTGACGGTCGTCCAGTCCTGGACATACCTTGTAATAATATCCGCCCCTTCGGGTACCGGCAGCATCGAATCACCGACGGTTGGAAACATCCTGAACGTCCCGTTTTTGGGCACGGTGGGCAGGTTGAACCTGGGCAATGAAGCCAGGAACTCCGGATCGGCGTATCCTGAGCGATAACCCGCCCGCGCCTGTACCGGCACATATTCGATATTCTCCTTATCCTCTTTATCAACTGTAATGGCCAACACGCGGATCTGGCTACCTTTCATGAAAAGTTCGCTCCCCTCTTCCAGGTCTTTCAGTTTCTGGTCAGAAAGCTTGCCCAGCTCCATTTTCAGGAGGCTATCAATGCTCATCCGGAAATACTCCGAGAAATTGATCAGGTCGTCGACAGTCGGGTTGGCCGTCCTGCCGCTTTCGATTGCATTGAGCTTCACCCTGCTGATCCCGAGCTTTTCCGCCAGTGCTTCCTGGCTCAATTTCTGACGCAAACGGAGAAACTTGATATTGACCGACCAAAATGTATCCTGCGCACCCATGAGTTGATATTTTTAAAATCAGACATAAGATATTATCAATATCAAAAGTAGCAGCAATTTTTATTTTTCCTACAAAAAGTAAACAATTTATTTTGTTTAGCGCAGCGGCCCGCCCGGACGGGACCCGAAAGACGCCAATATCCGGTTCTGCAACGACGATACGCCAAGAACCCCCTCAATATCCGCACCTTGGTGAACCGGGCATGACGCCGCCGGAAAAAGTAATGAATGCGTGGGTGGGAATCCCCGATATCGATAAGCTCGGATTGATGTTTCGGTCATTTCAGAGGCACCAGTTTGATCTTTTATGACGTTTTTGTGTTGTATGGGGAGAATATGCCCACAACACAAAACCTGAAACCCACCATCCTATGAACGACCAAGTTGTGCTTGTAACGGAGAACGACGAAGCCATTGGCCTGATGCCCAAGCTGGAAGCGCACGAAAAAGGAGTACTTCACCGTGCATTTTCGGTGTTTATTTTTAATACAAAAAAAGAAATGCTGCTGCAAAGGCGGGCATTCGGGAAGTACCACTCCGAAGGCCTGTGGTCGAATACCTGTTGCAGCCACCCGCTTCCAGGCGAGGCCGTGCACGACGGAGCCGTGCGGCGCCTGCGCGAGGAAATGGGTATCGAAGCGGATCTGAAATTCCTTTACACATTTCAATACCGCGCCGATCTGGAAAACGGTCTGACGGAGCATGAACTGGACCACGTGTTTTATGGAGTTACTGATGCCGTGCCGGCTATCGATCCTGTGGAAGCCAGCGATTATAAATACCTGACAGTACCCGAAATACAGGCCGATATTGCACAAAATCCGCATGCTTACACCGAATGGTTCAAGATATGCATGCCGGTAATAGCCCGGAGAATCGGCCATTGAAATCTTCTCTCAAAAAGACCAAAAAGCTTTTAAAACACGTCTCCATGCGTAAGGGCCACCAGCTTTGAAGTAAGCCAGGGAGATTTGTCCAGCATTCTCAATGCAAAATCAGTCGTGCGGCTTTTCCCAAAAAGCTTTTGCAAATGGTACCCCGCCCTGACTCGCGTCCCGAATGCGGCATTCCACTCCCGACGGTAATTCTGCGAAGCCTGGCCATACGTTTGTTTTCCGTTAAAAAGAAGCATTAACTGCTCCGCGAGGAGCTTGGAAGCCCGCATCCCCATACTCATTCCATTGCCGCAAAGCGGTGTAATGGAACCGGCCGCGTCGCCGAGCAGGAAAATACCATTCGAGTCAGTTTGCTTTTTATTGAACTGCACATTGCTGATGATCAGCGGCTGCGTGTTTACAAAGTTTGCGTTTTGAAAATAGTTTTTCAAGAATGGATTTTGGAATAACACCGATTCTTCCATTTGCTTCACATCCTTTCTATTTTCAATCAGGTTCCGCGCCGTAGTCAGGTAGCAAAGGCAATGCAAGTCGCGATCCACTTTAGAAATACCGCAATAGCCGTCGCTGAAATTGTGTAGTTCAATTCGATTGGCCGGGAAATCGGTCTGGATATGATACTTCACGCCGATATAATTCTGGTTATCGGCATTTGACGCATTATTTTCTTGCAGGTGAACAAAATGCGGCGTGTATTTGCCATAGCTCCCACAGATAACTTTGGAAGTAAAATTCCCCGCAGAAGTGTGGATTTGAAAGCCATCGGTAGTGTTTCCCTGTACGTCCGTAACGCGGCACTCCTGCACAACGCGCACACCCTTGCGCAAGGCAATTTCAAAAAGATAGTGGTCCAGACTGTATCGGCTGATACCAAAACCACCCATCTCAAGGCTATGGTTCAGAATAAACCCCCGATCAGAGCTAATGCCCACGTTATTGATTCTGGGCAACGAGAGATCAGCAAGCGGCAACCCCAAATTTTCCAGAAACGGCCAGCTTTCCATGGAAATGTATTCCCCGCAAACCTTGTGAAAAGGATATTTACCCTTCTCGAACACAACCACCGAAATGTCCTGATCAGCCAACTGAATAGCCAGACAAAGTCCCGCCACCCCGCCGCCAACGACTGCGCATTCGAAATGTTCAATCTGTGTTTCCATAGACAATCACTTCATGCCGGAATGCCCATTTGTTGCGCACAGAAAATCGAGTGGCGCCCGACTGTTTCAATATTTCCAACCATTCTTTCTTTTTAAACCCCCTTAAAACCGACAAAGGCGCGTCATTTTTCACAAGATATGATTTCGAAAAAAGGCGGGTCAAAAGTTTGATCGAATAATGGGCCAAAGGGTTTCTTTCCAGGTCGTTGATCACCAAAATCGCTTGGTTGCTCAATGCAAACCGCACCAGTTCTTGCAGATCGTCATTGGTAAGGTGATGACAGAAAAGGCACGCATGGATAATATCAACCTGTCGCAAATGCCGGTAGGTGTTCCGGTAATCATCGCAAATAAGCCTTATACCGCTGTTTTGAAGGTTTTCCTCGGCATAGGTAATGCAATCGGATTTGAGATCGACGCCGTAAAGGTCGAGCGTGAAACCGGCGCTCTGCTTCCAATGGGCAATGCGTTTGAGCGTATCGCCACCCCCGCAGCCGATATCCACGAGCGTGTAGCGCCTGCCTTTTTTCAGGACACGTTTCAATGCCGCGAACGAAATATCGTAACCACCCAGCCAATGGTTGATGAAATCCAGCTCCCGGAGATTTTGATAAAGATCGGACGGCGGAATATCGTCCCGGTCTAGGAGCTCTTTCTGCAAGCTTCTATGCCTGAACATAGCGCAGCTGCATGGTTTCAATGCTCAGCCCCGGACCGAATGCAGCGGCGAAAATGCGGTTGCCCAAATCTTCGGGCCTAGCTTTTTCGAGCACTTCTTTCAGGACAAAAAGCACGGTCGGCGACGACATATTTCCGTAATTTTTGAGCACGTCATAGGTAGGCTCCAGCAGACATTTGTCCAATTCCAACGCCGCCGCAAAATCGTCGACAATGCGCTTCCCCCCCGGATGCACCGCCCAATGCCGGTAATCTTCAGGTTTGAGCCCCACAGATTTGATCATAGGGCCAATATTTTCGCGGATCAGATCGGGCACATATGACGAAAGGTTCATAATAAAACCCGTTTCCGAAAGTTGCCAGGCCATATCCGAATAGCCATTATGAAGCACCATGGAATTAAAATCATCGATTTTCACCGGATGCAGATAACGATCGTCCGGCTGCGACGATACCAGTAAAGCCGCCGCGCCATCGCCGAAAATCATATTCGAAAGCAGGTAATCGTCATTATACCGCTTCTGGAAATGGATCGTGCAAAGTTCGGTGCTTACCACCAGCACCTTTGCATTTGCATTGCTTTTGCAAATGGCGTCCGCATTCTTCAATGCCAGAATGGCCGCATTGCAGCCCATAAAATTGACACTACTGCGCTGGATGGATGGATTTAACTTCAATTCACGCATCAGCTCCACGTCCAGCCCGGGCGCAAATAGCCCCGTGCACGTGACAGTAATCAAATGGGTAATGCTCTTTTTTACATTTTCAAAATCCTGAATCTGTTCGATCGCCTTTTTGGATAGTGCCGTCGCGTGTTGCTGATAAAGCTGCATACGCTTCGAAAGCGTCGGTTCGGGCATTAATGCGGCATTCCGGTTGAAAAACGTGAATTCTCCGGGCGTTTTGTCGAAATCGGGGATTACTGAATAGCGCTTTTCAATGCCGGTTTTGCTTGCCACGATCTTGATTTTCCGACGGGTATTCAGGTCGTCGGTCGACCGCAGGTAGAAATCGGTGAGCGTTTCCTGTGCATAACCATATTCGGGAACGGCTGTTTCAATAGAGGATAGATAACTCAATGGAATTCTGTTGATAATAATTAAAACGATGAAACAACTATTCATGCAAATCGCCGCTATCCAGTTCATCCGCATGGTATTCCGGAAATTGGCCTGCCTGCGGTCTTTCCAAACCAGCGAAAACCAGATCCCGAACCAGATCACAATAGGGATGAAAAACACCTGGACAATGTAAAAAATCATTCCAAGTTCCCTGGTCGTAAAGTACAAATAATAAAACACATTGCAGAGCACAAACATAGCCGCCGTAAACGCAAAAGTGCCGATATAGCCCAGTTTGTAGCTCAATGTTAGCACGCCGTCGCGCAGGTCCTGCTCGTGCTGGTACACTTGCGTGAGCGGATACGCGCCCGCGATCTGGAAAGAGCAGCCCAGTAGTACGAAGATATTCGCCGTATCGAGCCGTAGCGCGCTGCCTGAAATACCGGCAATCGACATATAGTAGGTAAATGCCCCCTGAAAAATCACCACCGTCATGAATCCGAGCACGGGGTACTTTTTAAGCCTGATCTGCCGCGAACTATATGCCCTCGACGCCCCGATGTAAAGCACCAGGCAAAACGCGAACAACGTATTTACGAAAACGAGCGCCAGAACGGTTGCGGCGGCGTCCAAAAAAATGGTGAGGTAAAAGAGATCTCTGGTAGGAGGCGGCGGCTTTTCCAGTCCACCGATGCTGTCCTCGTCGCGGTCGACGTAGCTGTTGTAGCCGTTGCTGGCCGGATAAACGAGGAAATGGATAATCAGAAAGCTCCACAACGCCTGCCTGTGCATCACCTCTTCGGCCTGGCTGTATGCAAACAGAAACAGCGGCACGAGGAAAAATGAGAACGGGATTCTCAGGAGTTTGATGGTGTTGCGGTCGATCGCCATGGAGCCAATTTATGGAAAAAAGCGATATCTCGGCGTAGGGCGGCCATTTGCGGTCAGGTATTGTCATTTGTGGTCAGGTATTGTCATTTTGTAGTCAGGGATGGTCATTTGTAGCTACGCTTAATCCCGCTTGACGACCCTTGACAACACCTGACTACACTTGACAACACCTGACTACACCTGACAACACCTAACTACCCTTGACAACACCTGACAACACCTGACAACGCCTGACTACACCTGACAACACCTGACTAGTCAGGATAGATCGGCCGTCCGCGGTCATTTCAATGGCTCCTGCCGCTTGCTGCGAGCCGGTGTAGCGTTGCCACGAGCACGTCTATCTCCTCGCAGGTATTATAAAATGCCAGAGAAGGGCGCACGGTGGTTTCGAGGCCGAACCTTCTCAGAATGGGTTGCGCGCAATGGTGGCCCGAGCGCACGGCAATGCCTTCCTGATTGAGCGCCGCACCTACCTCCTCAGTTTTATAACCATCCAGAACAAATGAAAGTACGGATGCCTTTTCTTTCGCAGTGCCGATCAGGCGCAGGCCCGGTACATTTTTCATAAAACCGGTTGCATAGTCGAGCAGGAAATGTTCGTATTGATGGATGTTTTCGATGCCAAGCTGGTTTACATAATCCAATGCAGCACCGAGGCCAACCGCATCGGCGATGTTGCCCGTACCTGCCTCGAACCGTGAAGGAGCATTATGGTATTGAATGTTCTCAAATGTCACATCCACAATCATATTGCCTCCACCCTGCCACGGCTGCGTCGCATTCAGGATCTCCTCTTTTCCGTACAAGGCACCAATGCCCGTCGGACCGAACACTTTATGCCCGGAGAATACAAACCAGTCGCAATTGAGCGCGGTCACGTCCGTGCGCAGGTGTGAAACGGATTGTGCGCCGTCCAGCAGCACTTTCGCTCCGATGGAGTGCGCCATTTCGATAACCTGCCTGGCGGGTGTTATGGTACCTAATGCATTCGAGACCTGTGTAAAGGACACGAGTTTGGTTTTCGGGCTCAACAATCCTGCATAGGCATCGAGCAAAATCTGGCCATCATCGTCTACCGGAATGACACGCAACACGAGTCCTTTTTTGTCGGCCAGTTGCTTCCATGGTACAATATTGGCATGATGTTCGAGATGGCTTACGATAATTTCATCGCCAGCGTCCAGGTTCTGATCGCCCCAGGTTTTGGCAACGAGGTTAATGGCCTCCGTGGTACCCCGCACAAACACGATTTCATTCACCGATCTCGCATTCACAAACGCCCTCACCTTCTCACGCGCGGATTCGTAGGCGTCCGTCGCGCGGGCAGCGAGCTCGTGCGCGGCGCGGTGGATGTTGGAATTTTCGTGTTCATAGAAATAACTGATCCTATCGATCACCTGTTTCGGCTTCTGGGTAGTTGCTGCATTGTCGAACCAGATCAATGGCTTGCCATTCACACGTTCCTTAAATACCGGAAAGTCGCTACGAATGCGGTTTACATCGAAAGGAATTTTGCCAATCGGACTTTGCACGGCGCGACCGAGTTGGTCACGTTCGTTGCCGACATGGATATTACCGAACGAAAAAGGCGAAAAACTGTGCGGTAAAAAGTTGGCAGCACCCGGGACATGCGGCCTTTCAGTAAAATTTTCATTCAGAAAATAATACGACGGCAGCGAGGGCGAAGCACCCGAATAAGGCAAATGCGCAGAACTGCCAAAATTCGGAAGCCTGTTGAATATGTCCGTCAAATCATGCTGATTATTCTGGTAAGGCAATGCCGGATTCAGTTTGCTCGCCGACGACGTGCCAGCTGGCGGCTGACCGGATGGCACCTGATCCGCCGGTGAAATGCCTACCCCGGCAGCCGATGGCGGAACGTGGCCGTCGGTAAAATGCGGATCGGGCAGGCTCGTTTGCGGCTCGCTCAGATCGAAATCCTGATGCGGGTGCGAATGCGAGCCCGATGACGATTGTCCGCCCCCGAACTCCCGCTGAATGATGCCCAGCATTTTTTGCGCCCGCGGATGGTCTTCGAGGTGCGGCGAGAAAACGGGGGATGGCATTTCGCCCGGCAATGCCTTGAAAAGCTCGTTGGCGAGCTGTTCCAGAACACCGGCATCGGGTAAACCGCCCGGAAACCCGTTTGGAAAGCCATCTGGCAATCCTTCAATATTTGTACTCATGGTAGTTACCGATTTCTACATCTTCCAAAACCGCAATCGCGTCGTCGACCAGCACGGCCAGCGAGCAGTAAAGCGACACCAGGTACGAGGCAATGGCCTTGTCGTTGATGCCCATAAAGCGGACAGAAAGCCCCGGCGACTGTTCGCCCGGCAAACCCGGTTGGTACAACCCTACTACCCCCTGGCGACTTTCCCCGGTACGGAGCAAAAGAATTTTGGTTTTGCCATTTTCAATGGGCACTTTGTCAGAAGGAATCAGTGGAATGCCTCGCCAGGTAATGAATTGAGAACCAAAAAGCGAGATAGTCGGAGGTGGAACACCCTTGCGCGTACACTCGCGACCGAATGCGGCGATGGCTTTCGGGTGCAGCAGGAAGAATCCGGGCTCTTTCCAAACTTTGGTAAGCAGTTCATCCAGGTCATCCGGTGTCGGCGGGCCCAGGCGGGTTGAGATCTTCTGTTTGTCAGCAATGCTGGAAAGCAAGCCATATTCCTGGTTGTTGATCAGTTCGCTTTCCTGGCGTTCCTTGATGCTTTCAATCGTCAGGCGCAGCTGCTCACTGATCTGATTGTAGGGCTTGCTGTACAAATCCGAAACGCGGGTATGCACATCGAGCACCGTATTCACGGCCGTCAGGTTGTATTCGCGCGGGTTCTCAACGTAATCGATAAAGGTATGTGGCAACTCGCGCTCGTCGCGACGGGAGCAATCTACTTCGGCCGTGCTGCCTTCTTTTACCTTGTTCAGGCGGTACACGCCGGATTCAACGGGAATCCAGTTCAGCAAATGCGTAAGCCAACGGGGTGTGATTGCCTCGAATTGAGGCACTGTACGGGTTGCGATCGCCAACTGCCTTGCTGCCACGTCACCGAGCGCAGTTTGATTTTGGTTTAACTTGGCCATTCTGTATTTGATTATGAATGAGAAACGAGCTGCATGGCGCCACATGGTTTTGCCAAAGCGCCGCCGGATTAACGATCACAAACATACGTGAACTACAAATCAGGCATTTAAAGAACCCCATAACCTGCCACCAGCCGTTTGCCACCTCATTTCTCAAATCGGCCAGCCTCCATAGATTATACCAAGATACTGTTTTCATTGATCAAACACCAGAAATAACATGCTCAAAAACTGCCACGTCACCGATTAAAATTTGGTTCATTCCCCTATCGTTTTTATAGAATTCATGGATTGACCGATTCGAAAGTTTACCACTAACAAATATTCTATATTAATTCGATAGACTATATATTATATTAACTTTTTTGCTAGCTTTGGACTTCTCATTCTATCATTTCACTATGCAAGCGGGCAATCTGATCGATATTTACAAGAACGAAACCATCGCGACGGAGGCATTCAAGGATTTCAGGTTACGGCGCGGGATCGTGTGCAAGAAATGCGGCGGCACCCATCATTACTGGCTCGCGCCGAAGCAGCAGTTTCAATGCAAGCAATGCCGGTTTCGCACCACGTTGCAGAGCGGCACCGTGCTTGAAGGCAGCAAGCTGCCGATCTCCTATTTTTTTATCGCGGTATATATGATCCTCAAAAAAGGCAACGCCTTCACAATCCAGGATTTCCAGGAAGAAACCGGCCACAAATATTACGAACCGCTTTACGACTTCGTCCGGAAAGTGCGGGCGTATCTAAACGCCAACGATCCAAACACTGTGCTGATTGATCTGGTGGAGTTATTCAACTACCATTTGGTCAACCGGAAGTTTCAGGAGCGGGCGGCGCATGATTAGTAGGTTTTATTAAAACTATTACCGGCATAGCGTACCTCGCCTCCTTTCACTTTTACATAAGCCCGATAAGTGAGGGCGTGCATGCCTGTGGGGAAGCCGATTTTAAAAGTTTCGGTATTGGATCCCAGTTTGG
Source organism: Dyadobacter sp. (assembly GCA_035565435.1). GTDB lineage: Bacteria > Bacteroidota > Bacteroidia > Cytophagales > Spirosomataceae > Dyadobacter. Next base: position 9,764 of record DATMSL010000639.1, read on the forward strand.
CTGTCGCTTTGAACTTCGCGACCGGGTAAGGACCATCCAACACGAGATCTACAGAAGTCGTCTCGGGCAAAAATGCATACACTACCCCATATTCCTCGACCGCTAAATTCCCGAACTTGTCAAAATTGATACTGAAAGTCTCGATCACGCCGCCCAGCACGTGGAAAGTAGCCGGCTCTGTATGGATTTCCGGATAAGTTTTCGTCCCGGGCTGGGGATCATTTTTATGCGTGTGATTCGTGCACGAGAGCATGAAGGCAGAAACGGACAAAAACGTCCATAGAAAAAATAGGTGTGTATAGCGGATCAATTTTTGATTGCGTGTCATCATTGCTTTTGTTTTTCGGCAATGATAACCAGCTAAAATCATCTACTTCCAACCTAACCACCAAGCGGCTATCGCCCGATGAGCAAACGGCTTTTAGCCGCCTCATTCAAATCCTTCTCGACCGGACTCTTCAATTACCACCTGCCTAGCCGGAAGTTACCGGGACCGGTCACGCAGGTTAGTACGTTTTGTTAAACTGGTTCGTAGCATAGCGCACTTCGCCACCGACCACTTTTGCGTAGGCCCGATAGGATAATGCATGCATACCCGCAGGAAAACTAATGTTGAAAGCTTCCGTATTTGCACCCATCCTCGGGGCATTCTTGAACTTTGCCGTTGGATAAGGCCCGCCAATGACCAGGTTCACCGCCGTGGTATCGGGCAAAAACGCATACACAATGCCGTACTCTTCTATCGGCACATTTCCCAGGCTTATAAAACTGAGGTTGAAATTTTCCACACCTCCCGACGTACCAAAAAAGGCTACATTAGTCTGTAATTCAGGAAGTAATCTGTCTGGAACCGGCGTAGGATTGTGTTTCGGCGCGCAGGCTGCAGCGAATAGGATTAGCAAGCCGGTCAGGAATAAAAAGGTCTTACGGTCGGTAAGCTTATGGGTGAAAGTCATAATATCTTTTTCAGCAATTTTATATAAATCTTAATTCTCAGGCCATATTGTAACCGCAAGATAACAGATCAATTACAGTCGGCATCCTCTTATTGATTAAATGACATTTTATTTATATACCTCCTTCAAATCCTTCTCAAACAAAGTATAAGGATCATGATAAAACTTCACAAAATCGGCCTCGCTGACCTGACCGTGGAAGGGAGCGTAAAAATGGGTAGGGCTTTTGGTGTCGTTGCGCCACACGAGCACGTACGCAAGCTGCAATTTCTCCGCTTTCAGGGTTTTGAGTAATGTCTCCGTCCACCAGGTCGGGTTGGGAATGCTTTCGAGTCCTGTTTCGGTGAATGCCGCCAACTTACCATTTTTTTGCGCGTACTCCGAAACGATTTTGAGCTTTTTCAAACCGGCTTCCAGGTTGTATTTGCCATCACGGCCGAAGTCGCCGTAGTTATCCACTCCTACCATGTCCACCCATTCGTTACCGGGGTAGCGTTCGAGGAATTCGTATTCGGAGGTGAACTTGTTGTCGGGAGAGAATGCGTAAAGGAAGTTGTGCACGCCCAATTGGTCGCGCAGATAGGAAACGGTAAACCGCCAGACGCCGATAAAATCTTCCTTCGAGGTATGCCTCTTACCCCACCAGAACCAGTCGCCGTCGAACTCGTGAAACGGCCTGAAAATCATCGGCGCCAGCGTGCCGTCTTTGCCCTTCACTGAATGTGCGAAATCAGCAATTGTTTTCAAGATCAGTTTGTATTGCTCATGATGCGAGCCACCGGGTTTGATGAGTGCCATCGCTGGTTTGGAAACATCATCTTTCCAATAAAAACCGCCTTCGGAAGCCGGATTGGAGAAATGCCAGGCCACAGTGGTAATGCCGCCGCGGTTGTAAGTAGCCACTACATTCTTCCGCAATGCCTCGGCCGTTTTGGCGATCTCCTCGGCAGGCCGACCCGAAAGTCCCATAAAATCGATGCCGATCACCGCCGGATGCGAACCCGTCACCGATTTCACGTCGGAACGCTCCTCGTCGCCCGCCCAGCCGTGGCCATACTCCGTCGCGTGCTGGTGCCCGAAAAGAATGTACTGTTCTGAAAGTTTTTTGAGGTTTCGGTAAAGCGCGGCAGTCTCCGGCGTCGCTTTGGTATCGATTTGTGCATTTGCAGCTGCGGTACAGATCAATGCACTTAACAGGCTCATTACAAGTCTTTTCATGCCTCTACGGTTCAGGATTTGAGATCGTTTAAAAATGGTAGATAATCACTTTCCGCATGATCGCCACTTATTTTCTGACTATTCCGAAGAAAATTCGAAAACTCCTCAATTTTGACGAACTTTTATAACACACTCTTTGTAATAGCTGAACTATATTCAAAATACAACGCACTTTCTTGAATATTATTCTATTCGAACCCGATCGCACAGACTTATGAACGGAACTGATATTGTTCTTGACAAAACCGATCTCAGCATTCTGCGCCTCATGCAGGAGAACGCACGCATGACCAATGCCGACCTCGCACGCGAGCTGGAAATGGCGCCCTCAGCGGTGCTCGAAAGGGTTAAAAAGCTGGAACAGAAGCAGGTAATCGTCAAATACACGACGCGGATCAACCCGGTGGCTTTGGGGCAGACGCTCCTCGCATTCATCACCATGAAATCGTCCGAAGGTATGGGCAGCAACAATACCGCCAAGGAGCTCGCCAAAATACCGGAAGTACAGGAGGTGCACCACATTGCGGGCGAGGATTGTTACATGGTGAAAGTCCGCACGGCCGACTCGGCGTCACTCATGGACCTGATGCGCAACAAATTCAGCAAAATACAGAGTATCACATCCACACGGACCACGATCGTCCTCGAAACGGTCAAGGAAGAGCAACAATTAGTTATACCAGAAAAATGAAATCGCCATGCAAACATCAACAAAAACTCCGTCAACATTAATGGTGGTACTGGCATTCGCCACCGTGTACATCGTTTGGGGATCCACCTATTTCTTCATCCAGCGGGCGCTGGAAGGTTTTCCACCGTTTTTCCTCGGATCATTCCGTTTCATTATCGCCGGCTTGCTGATGCTCGGCTGGAGCCTGATGCAAGGGGAAAAGGTATTTTCCTGGAAAGTAATGAAACCCGCCATTGTGACGGGTTTACTGTTGCTGTTTGTGGGTAATGGGGTGGTGATTTGGGTGGAACAATTTCTGCCCAGCGCGATGGTGGCTATTATGGTATCGTCGTCACCGCTATGGTTTGTGTTGCTCGATAAACCCAAATGGTCCGAGAATTTGAGCAATAAATCAACTATTCTGGGCCTCGTTGTAGGGTTCGCTGGTGTGATATTGCTGTTTTATGAAAAAATCATGGCAACTATGTCGTCATTGAACAGCGGCCGTGACCTTTTTGCGATGGTGCTCGTCGTCATAGGCTCCATGGCCTGGGCGGGTGGCTCTTTGTATTCCAAGTATAACTCGGTATCGAACTCGGCAACAGTCAATTCCACCTGGCAAATGCTCGCGGCTGGCGTCGCATTCATTCCCGGCGCATTTTTTTCAGGTGAATTCGCATCCGTTGAACTATCCACGATCCCCGTCAATGCCTGGCTTGCTACGGGTTACCTGATCATATTCGGTTCGATTGCAGCTTTCAGCGCTTATGTATGGCTCTTAAAAGTGCAGCCCGCCACCAAGGTAAGTACCTATGCATATGTCAATCCCGTAGTAGCAGTGTTGTTAGGCGTTTTCTTCGCCCACGAATCCATTACACCCTTGCAGATTTCCGGGTTGATCGTGATTTTGGGAAGTGTTTTGTTGATTAACCTGCATAAATATAGAAAACCTAAGCAGATAGCCGCTACCATTTAGGTGATTTAGGTAATAGCCTCTTTTCCTTGCAAAAAGACCGGGGACGCGCATCGTTTCTGGTCTTTTGCTTTGTTAAGGAAGCTCTATGGAGCCCGGGACGTCAGGCTGCCGCATGCATTCGCGCGACCGCAGAGCGGTCTCCTGTTTTTAGCAAAACCAGTTCCCAATCCAAATATCGGCCCCGGCGGGGCCTCCTGCGTTCACATTGCGCCCACATTGTCGCCCTGCGTTACTATATTTGGTCTCCAACATTTACGTAAAACCAATGAAATGGATCACGCGCGAGCGCCCCAAAATTGACCGGTTGGCCTGTCCCTGGCTGATACGCCGATTTATCGATGCAAATGCGGAGATCATTTACGTGCCGGAAAGCGAAGTACTAACCCAGGCAAAAGCACTTGATGCAACACCTTTTGACATTCCCGGCGTAGAATTCACGCATTATGACGACCAATGCACGTTCGATTATTTTATCAAAAAATACGAACTGAAAAACCCTGCATTAAGCATCATCGCGCCGATCGTGCGCGGGGCCGATACCGACGATCATACATTGGCATTACAGTCGTCAGGACTCTGGGCGATCTCGGCCGGACTGGCCTATAACACCAAGGACGACCAGGAATTGCTCGAAAAAGGTATGCTCATTTACGATGCATTGTATAGCTGGGCCTCCCATTTGCGCAAAGAAAAACACACGCAGAGTCCGACGGAGCATTTGCTTTTGCAGATTTACAAAACCTATATCAGCAACAAAGGAGAAAAGAAAGCAAAGGTCCCTGCCTGGACCAAAGACCTTAAAAACATGATCCAGGACCACATCGATACCAACCTAAACCTCAACCTTAAAATCGCATCCGAAGAGTTGGACGTAAACCCAGCGTACCTTTCAAGAGAATTCTCGCGGTATTTTAATAACCTCTCATTCGGCGAATACATTCGGAAGCTGCGGATTGAAAAGGCCATTCAACTGCTCGAATCCTCGGAGGACACGCTTGCCGAGATTGCTTACCTCACCGGTTTCTCCGACCAGAGCCATTTCAACCGGGTTTTCAAGGCACATACCGGGCAGACGCCCTCGGAATACAGAAAATTTGTCCGAAAAAGTAAAGGAAATACAAAACGTTAAAACCGTTCTATCCTCCCCGCACATTGGTTTTTAGAATTGCATGCGGTTTACCCGCTTGCATCTAAAAACCAATACTATGCTCCGCCATTTCACCGGAAAACTCCTTATTGCATTTTGTATCCTCATTACGCTTGCCAGCGCCGCACGCGCGCAGCAGCAGACGCAGCCCACCTCGGTACCCGCGAGCACAGCTACGTCCGCACCCGCTCCCACCTACCCGCGTGTAGCCGGTTACATAGGCATTCTGCACCCTATCGTGACGTTCAGCGACGAGGGTACTGCCACCAATTTCGATCGTTATTATGTAGTTGGATTACCTACCGGCATCAATATCTGGAAAAGCCCAAAAATCGGCTTCTCCGCCGAGTTTGTGCCGCTGGTAAGGGCCGAAAAAGGGGCAAGCAAGATGGCCAATTTTCTGTTCCACCCAGGCATTCTCGTGACATTAACACCCGGGCTTACCTTCGCCGGCCGTGCCGCTTTTGAAACGGCCGGAAGGTACGGCTTCACGCCCGTTTTGAATAAGATCGTGAAGAAAAACAAAAATAGCGGCTATTTTGTGGCGGTACCGGTACCATTCCGCTTCGGGAACGGGCATCCGGCGTCTGTCACGGTAGGATTTCAGTTTGGGATCACATTCTGATCACAATCAACAACAAAGTGAGCTGTCCATAATCCGTTCAACTTCTGAAATGTCGCGGTTACGGCGGATCAGCGTCATGATTTTCTCAAAATCGATCAGTTGGGAAGCTTCGAAAGCGATCACGCCCACGAAACTCTTGCCTCTACTGATAAAATTCAAATGCTTGATCTTCGCCCCGTTTACAGATTCCACACTGGAAGTGATTTTGTGCAGATTCCCGGCATTCCGGTAAATGATCCGGAGAAAAAAGGTTTTGCTCATTGGTCTTGATGTTTATGTGGTTTGTTGAGAATTTTCGTTTTTGACGGCCGACAGCTGCGTTTCTGACCATGGACCGCCGACCATGGACCATGTTCATTCCTCGAATTTTCATAACAAGCATGGTCGATCGTCGATCTTCTATGGTCGGTCCACGCTAGCGGGCCCCTATTACCATTACGCCCCAGAGTCCAGTTAAGTGCCAGCAACGCACATTAAATTTTGTTAAAATTAGAATACATCGAACCAAAGCCTCGTCGTCAGGCGGTCTTCTCCCTGGGCCGCGACGGCTGCTTTGTAATTGGCTGCATTGAGTGCCTGCTCGCTGGTCGGGTATGTAAGCGGACGGGCAATTTCCCATTCAAAACGCCTGCGTAGGCCGGTTCTAGCTCCGGGTAATCCAGCCGGCGCCATTCCGCGAATGCTTCCAAACCTTGACTAAAAAGTACTATTGATAAAGGCCACTTATTTTCGGTTAAATTAGCTGCTATGCCCAGCTAGCGATCTTTTTCCAGCCTACGCGCGTCGAAACCACCGGGTCGGATTCGTAGATCCTGGTAATGGCGTCTACCACGAGATCCAACTCTTCAAATGTGTTGAACTTGCTGAATGAGAACCTCACATTCTCCTTGTCGACCTCGCACGCCAGCGCCTGTATCACGTGTGACGCGCCACCGCCCTGGCACGCGCTCCCGCCCGAAACCTGGATGCCGACCTGGTCCAGCTTGGCCACCAGGCTCCCCGTGCTCAAACAGGGAAACGACACGCTCAGCACATTAGCGACGCTATTCTCTGTCGATTTGCTTTCGCCGTTATAACAAATCCCTTCGATTCCGGTGATCGCCAGCTTCGACACCAGGTATTGTTTCAGCTTGGAAACCTTACTCCGGCTCGCTTCCAGATTGCGGTAAGCTACATCCAGCGCCTTTGCCAGACCCACGATGCCCACGACATTCTCCGTCCCGCCGCGCTGGCCGCGCTCCTGCCCTCCGCCGTAAATCAGCGGTTTCAAGTGGTGCCTTTGATTGATATAAATAAAACCCACGCCTTTCGGGCCGTGAAACTTATGTGCCGAGCCCACCAGGAAATCTATATCGAGCTCCTGCAAATCGAAATGCGCCTTACCCACTGTTTGCGTCGTGTCGGTAAAAAACACCGCATTGTACCGGCGCGCCAATATGCCGATCGCGTGGATGTCCGTCAGATTCCCGATCTCATTGTTCCCATGCATGAGTGCGATGAGCGTGCGCGGGTTCGCCCGCAGGAGGTTCTCGAGGTGGTAGAGATCTACATTACCGCGTTCGTCGAGCTTCACGAAGCTTGTTTCGATATCGCCCTCTTTCTCGTGGCGCTTCAAAGTCTGTAACACCGCCTTATGCTCGATGCGGCTGGTGATGACGTGGCTGAGATCATAAGCCTGGATCGCTCCCGATAATGCAAGGTTGATCCCCTCCGTCGCTCCGGCTGTAAAGTAAATCTCTTCCGACGAAGCGCCCAGCAAATGCGCTACCATACGCCGTGCCTGATCAACGGCCTCTTTTACCCTCCTGCCCGCACCGTGCGCCGACGAGGGATTCGCATAATAGTTCGTCAAAAACGGCAGGATCGCCTCCATCACTTCAGGGTCCAGGGCCGTGGTAGCCGCATTATCCAGATAAATTTCCATGTGCTTCTGGTTTGTTGTTGATCAAAGTTTGTTGGCGGTAAGGCACAGGTCTTCAAAGGCCAAACCAGCCTGACTTACTGCACAATACCAGTTTACTACTGTGGTTGGATTTTCAGATTTATCAATAGAATTAGGTTGGGGCACCTTGACGAGTCACAGGTTGCCAGAAGATCACAGAGCCTAACCTCTCCCTTCGTTCTCAATAAATCTATAAATTCGATAGACAAAGATTGATAAAAGATTTTAAGAATGCAAAATAACGAGCGCGTTTTTTTCCAAGCGACTGCGCATTCCGTGATCGGCCAGCACAGTCACGATATTAGGCTTACGCGACGTCTGCGGCCTATCGGCTTTCCAGGCAAATCAGGTTGCCATCGCCAGCACAATGCCAGCGACCGACAACCTGATTATGTACTGATATTTTGAAATTATCTTCCTGCCTCTTGCGCTGGTTCGGGATAACCTTTTTTCAGCAAAACAGCCAGTTCATTGACCGTAATCACGAAGTTCTTATCCTTCGCCAAATTTGTAAATTCTCCCGGATCTTTCTGGTGGTCATACAATTCCGAACCCGCTTTACCGCCGTCCCATTCGGTGTAACGAAACCGCTCCGTACGTACGCTGCGGCCGAAGATCTGGCCTCTCCGCACCTGGGTATAGGCGGGCTTGTTCCAGGGGGCAGCCGGATTTTTCAGCAATGGCGTCAGGCTTTTGCCTTGTAATTTCTGCTTCGGATCGAGTCCGCACAGCTCGGCCAGCGTCGGATAAATATCGACCAGCTCCACCGTACGCCCCGACGCTTTTCCTTTTGTCCCCCCCGGAACCGAGATAATGAGCGGCACGCGCGCAGAATTTTCAAAAAGGCTCTGCTTCATCCATTGGCCATGCTGGCCTACATTGTAGCCATGATCGCTCCAAAGCACGATGATGGTCTTATCGGCCAATTTCAATTTATCAACGGCGTCGATCAGCTTGCCTACCTGCGCGTCCATGAATGTGATCGTAGCATAATAGGCCCGTAATGCCTCCCGGCGCTTAGCCTCATCCAGGCCCCAGTGCGGCGGTTTGGTAAACAATGCAGCTTCAGGTACGTCGTCGAGGTCGTTCGGAATTTCTTTTGGGAGCGGCACCTGGTCTACCGGGTACATATCAAAGTATTTCTGAGGTGCCACATATGGTGTATGCGGCCTGAAAAAGCCCACGGCGAGGAAAAACGGCTCGTTCTTTTTCTCGGTCATGATCTTGATGGCTTCGCTGGCGATCATCCCGTCGGTCTGCTCTTCGTCCGTACCCTCGGTCGCGCGCCACGCTAATGCGCTTCCAAGCCCGCGATCGGGTGTGAGGTTTTTGATCAATGGCTCCTCGGTTTTGTCACGCCCTTTGGGATTCACGCGGTAATTCCACGAATCCGGATCGTCCAGGCCGTCGGTACCAATCTGGCCCGGCACGCCATAGTGGTATATTTTACCTACCCGGGCACTGTAATAGTCGTTGTTCTTAAAAAGCTGCGGCAGCGTAACGACATCCGGCAGGTTTTTGCGAAAATGTGTTTGTAACTCATAGATCTTCGTCACATCAGGCCGCTGACCGGTGAGCAGCGACGAACGACTCGGACTGCAAAGCGGAAACTGCGTGTAAGCCTTATCGAACCGCACGCCCCGTTTGGCCAGTCGGTCGATATTCGGGGATTTCACAAATGTGTTCCCATACGTGCCGAGGTCGTTGTTCAGGTCGTCGACCGCGATGAACAGGACGTTGTATTTCGGCTTGGCCTTATCGTCCCCATCTGCGGCTGCCGACGCAGCAAAAGGAACAAGTGAAAGCGCCGCCAGCGCCAGTAATGCATATTTTTTCATCATAGATTGTGGTTTGAATTATTCCTTCCCTTCTTTCGCCGTCGGGGCATTCTTTGCATCTCCGGTCGACTGGGTTTCAACAAAACACTTATTCTATAAATTTAATGGGCAAAGTGAACTAACATATCTCAGTAATGCAAGGGATAGTCCTGCTTTATTGAGATATGTTGAACTGTTACTTACAGTAGGAGCCGATTAATCCAATTTGGTTACTTTCAGATCGGTAAAGTGCCCGAGTGTACCCGGCCCAATCCACAAACCCACGCCTCCGCGCAAGCCTTTGCCTTGTTTGAGGTCGTTGACGATTAATGACGGTTGAGAGGCTCCGTTGATGTAAAATTTGGCAGTCTCGTCTTTCACCTCAATTTTCACCTTGGTCCACTCAGCGGGTACCATATCGGCATAGGCTTCGTATTTTTCCGGGGCTTCCTTGCGCAGCTTCTCCCAGGGGAACCCGGGCATGGAAACGTATTGCGTGGAGTGGTTGCGGCGCACCTGGTCGTTGGCACGGCCGTTGGTCGGGCGGATGTAGAAAAGCTCCATTTTGGAAGTGTCCGCAGCTACCCTGAACGCGATTCCGACAAACCCGCGCGCGCCTTCGCCCGCATTCGCCTGCGGCTGGCCCGAAACTGTTGCTTCAATAGTACCGTTATGAAAATCAATGTCTTTCAACACGGCTAGAGTCTTTTCGTTCGTCGCCATTTTGGGCATTTCCAATGCAACGGCGGATTTCCCTTTGTAATCGGTGGCAGTGACGTTCACCTGAAAGGGCGTAAGCAACGCAGGTTTGAGTGCGATGTCCTGCGCCTGAGCAGATGTG
>DATMSL010000640.1:0-1895 GCA_035565435.1 Dyadobacter sp.
AGCAAACACCAATATCTCTAAAAGCATTACTCTTCTTATGAGCGACGCCATTAAGCATGAGTGCGGCATAGCACTTATCCGTCTTAGAAAGCCTTATCAATACTACATCGACAAGTACGAAACGCCGCTGTACGCAGTCCATAAGCTTTCGGTGATGATGGAAAAACAGGTCAACCGGGGCCAGGATGGAGCCGGAGTAGCCAATATCAAGATCGACGTCCCGCCCGGGAAACGATATATCAGCCGATACAGATCCGTAGAACCTCAGCCACTTACGGATATCTTCTCCAAAATCCATAAAAAATTCCGCAAAGGCCTCAAAAACAACCGGGACCACGTCAATGACGCAAAATGGTTGCAGGAGAACCTGGCATTTACAGGAGAGGTATGGCTGGGACATCTTCGTTACGGTACGCATGGTTCCAATGAAGTGGAAAACTGCCACCCGATGCTGCGCCAAAGTAACTGGCGGAGCCGTAATCTGGTGATGGCCGGAAACTTCAACATGACCAACGTGGATGAGCTTTTTGGCAAACTGGTTTCACTGGGCCAGCACCCGAAAGAGAAAGTCGACACCGTAACGGTAATGGAAAAAATTGGACATTTCCTGGATGAGGAAAACCAGCGGGTGTTTGAGCGCTTCAAAGGAATTTACGAAAACCCGACGTTGTCAGACGTTATCGAAGACAATATCGACCTGCCCCGCCTACTCTACCGCTCATGCCGCGACTTCGACGGCGGCTATGCGATGTGCGGTCTTACTGGTTATGGCGCTTCCTTCGTGATCCGCGACCCGGCAGGTATCCGCCCCGCATTCTATTATGCTGATGATGAAGTAGTTGTAGTAGCATCCGAAAAGCAGGCTATTAAAGCTGCTTTTAACGTAGACTACGACCAGATCACTGAAATTACGCCGGGTTCCGCATTAATAGTGGACAAAAATGGTGAATATAACGAGTTCCCGATCCTGCCTCGCCTGGAAAAACGCTCATGCAGTTTCGAGCGAATTTATTTCTCTCGCGGTACCGATCCGGACATTTATAATGAGCGCAAACAGCTGGGTAAACTGCTGATTCCTCAAATACTCAAAGAAGTTAATTACGACCTCGAAAACACGATATTCTCGTACATTCCGAACACCGCCGAAACGGCGTTCCTCGGGATGATCGAAGGTCTCGAAGAATATCTGGCCAAAAAACGCAAGCAGGCTATCATGGAAGGCATTCTTTTCGAAGCCGACCTTGAAAAGGTACTTTCTTTCCGCCCAAGGATCGAGAAACTGGTAACGAAGGACGTAAAATCCCGCACGTTCATTACTGCCGACGCATTGCGCGACGATATGGTTTCGAGCGTGTACGACACAACATTTGAAGTGGTTCGTAAAAATGTAGATACCGTTGTCATCATCGACGACTCGATTGTGCGCGGTACGACGCTTGAAAAGAGCATCCTGACCATGCTCGACCGCCTCAAACCGAAAAAAATCGTGGTAGCATCATCCGCCCCACAAATCCGCTTCCCGGATTGCTACGGCATCGACATGTCGAGAATGAAGGACTTCGTCGCTTACCGCGCGGTGTTGAAGTTGCTCGAAGAACGCGATATGGAATACAAGCTGGAAGACGTTTACACGCAAAGTGTTACAGCATTGGCAACCAAGAATCCATATCATACCAATTATGTAAAAGCACTTTATGAGCCTTTCACCGACGAGGAAATTTCTCAGAAAATCGCAGAAATCATCCGTCCGAAAGGTTTGAACGCAGAATTATCGGTAGTGTTCCAAACTGTCGAAAACCTGCACAAAGCTTGCCCGGGCCACCTCGGCGACTGGTATTTTACCGGTAACTATCCGACACAGGGTGGAAATAAAGTGGTAAACAAAGCCTTTACCA
>DATMSL010000641.1:0-7694 GCA_035565435.1 Dyadobacter sp.
TTTCCGCCTTTTTCGGTGGTGATAAGAATCTGATCGCCCGTTGTCACATTCAGCCGTTTGGCCAGCCCGACGCCCATCAGGATGCTGTTGGTTTTAACATTGACTTCTTCATAACTGCCTTTTATGACTTTACCGGACAGATTAAATAACTGATCTTCCCTTTCCAGATCAACGCCATTGATTTTGCCATTTAACGAAGAAGAGCCAAGCCGGAAAAATACTTGCGTAGTGATTGCCCCGGAGGCCGCCTGAACACGCGGATCGGCCCGCAGCTCGTCCAGTACCTGGTTAACATCTTTTAAATTAAGCAGGATGTCTTTGGGTTTCTGATGGTGTACCTGGTTGATAACACCCGGAAAGCGCCTGTCCAGCAACGACTGGTCTGCGATCTGCACTTCATTGTACATCCGAAGATGGGGCGACTGCTGGAAAACCACATCCTGGGTGTACTCGTTGGTACCCTGGATAAAGCTCACCATAAAAATGAACACGGTGATACCGAACGCAACCCCTGCGGTAGCAACAAGGGTTTGCCGCAGCTTGGCCTTCATATAAGTGGCGGCGATAGATGCCGACAAAGCGATATTGGTGAGCCGCTTTTTCATATCCATTATGGGGCTTTTTCATATACAAGGTCACCGGATTTCAGCCCGCTTTTAATCTCGGTCCACTGACCGCTTCTCACGCCGGTATTCAATTTCTGTTTAACAACCTTGCCGCCAGCCCCTGCCGTCCATACCGAATCACCCGGCAGCAGAAATGTGCTGGGAATGGCCAGTGCATTACCCTGGCGGATGAGGATGTTGGCCTCGACCGAGGATTGGGGAAAGAAGCCAGCGGCGCCTGCTACACTGGCTTCCACCTTGAAACTACGGTTTTCTTTTTGGATTACGGGCACAATCTTGCTTACTGTCGCGGTGAACTGTTTGCCAGCGAAGGCATCGGTCTCAAAAAAGACCTTTTGCCCCAGCTTCACCTGCGCAATGTCCCTTTCATCGACCAGCAGTTCCAGTTTGAACTGCCCGGTGCTGCCCGTCAGCAGGATCGGCTCTCCGGCCGCCGCAGTGCCGCCTTCGGTGTGATAAATGCTGAACACTTTGCCGTCAATGCTGCTGGTAAGCAGATGAGTTTCCCTGAGCTCGCGCAGCTGTGCAAGCTGGCGGCTCACTGAAAGCACATTTTCCTTTTGATCGGCAAGCAGCGCCTGATACTGATATTGCAGGTTGTTGTATTCTGTCAGGCTTGCCCGGGCCTTGATGACCCGATGCTCGGCTTCCTGAGCCGGGACAGCCTTTTCCGCGGCAAGCTCCCGGTAATTTTGAGCTTCTGCCGAATCCTGCTCGTATTGTTTCCTGGCCAGGGCGGCTTTCTGACGTAACTCGCGCGCCCTTGCCGAGCTATCGGATGCACTTTGGCGCGCGAGCCGGAGCTGTTTGCCGAGTATGTCCAGCTGGGCATTTTGACTGGGCTGGCCCAGCACCGCCAATACCTGCCCTTTTTGTACCTGGTCTCCCTGTGTAACCAGGATTTTCAGAATACGCTCGCTGGTAATGGCCTTCATCACCTCATATTCTGCGGGCATGATCTCCCCGGAGGCGTAAACAGCTTCATTGATGGCTTGGGTGGTCACCTTAAAACTTGCCGGTTCCTTTTTGCATGAAGACAGGACTCCCAAGCCTGCCAGCGCCAGTATACCAAACTTTTTCATACACTTAATTGCCTTGTAAGTATTCGAGTTCAACGATTTGGATCAGGCATTGCAGCTTGGCCACCAGGCGCTTGCGTCTGACGACAGTCAATTCGTCCTGTAACTGCTTCATTTGTATCATGTCAATAATGCCCTTTTGCATTTTTTTTGTCGAGAGTCCGATATTCTCCCGGGCTAGCGCTTCCTTTGTTTGCAGGCTTGCGAGCTCCTGCAAGGCACGGTCATAACCGATTTTTGCGGCCAGGAACGCCTTGTTGGCGCTGCTAATGCCGGCCTGTCGTTCGGTCTGGGCCAGTAGCACACTTTCCTTGTCCTTTTTGAGCTGATAGCGCATCCGCGGTATATCAAAGACTGGCATCGAAAGCCGGAGCCCGACATAACCGGAAGAAAACCATTTCGATCGTGTGATAAAGCTGGCTTCACTGCCAAAGCCAAGCCGGCTATAACCGCTGACGACAGATAGTTTCGGATACAAGGCGGCCGCGGATTGCCTGACCGCAGCTCTGGCGATGTCAACCTTTAGGCTGTCTTGCGTAAAACCGGGTAAGCGTTGCGCATTGAAATCAGTTTGTACAGCGGCTTGCGGAAACGAAACATGGCCCGTATCGATCGGAATTGAATCGGCGAGCGGAAAGCCCATCCAGAATTTAAGGTCCAACAGCGATTGCAGGTAAGAAGCCCGGATACCAGCCGCTTCGTCGCCCAGGTCTTCGAGCAACGTAAGCGATTGGTTCACTGCGATCTGGTCGGTAATGCCCTTGTCAAAATTCAGCGAGACTAACCGGTGGCTTTCCTGGAAATCCCGAATCCTGGCCTCCGCTGTATGGTAATCCTGCTGGTGCAGGACAGCAGCATAATAGGCCATGCGGACATTCTTGGTCACCAGTTTTTGTTCTGACTGGTTCTGACTGGCCTTTAACTGCTGTTCGAGCATGGAAGTTTTGATATGCCTCCATTCTTCGGCATCGACCAGGCTGAGGTTGGCCTGCAAGCCGGCATTTCCCATCCAGGGAGTCCCCAGACGGACAGGAATAAATGTCCCCTGCGGCTGGCCTAGCAACTCGCCCGGGAAAACCTGGACGGGAATTTGCCAGTAATGATCCAGCGAGGCCGAACCAGTGACAGTCGGCAGCAGCCTGGCTTTCGACTGACTGGCAACCGTTGCGGCAACCGCCAGTCGCTGGCGGCCCGCCAATAGTTCCTGGTTATGAGCAGCAGCATATTCCAGACATTTATCCAAAGTCCAAACGGATTGAGCTGCGCAAATCTGCATTGTCATCGCCGAAAGCAGCAACCCTAATCCTAACGTCAACAGTTTGTTCTTTAAGTTCATCATAAAAAGAACCAAAAAGTTAAAATTTTAACCATCAAGCTCAATCGTCCGCTTCCAGCGCTCGAGAATGATCGGAAATTCAACCAGCAGCATCTTGTAAAGAATAGCAACTTCACCCAGTTCCTTATCGAACTGGTCCTGAACCCCGCGTGCCTTCCGGACATCGTCCAGGATACCAAAAAACTGCTGGTAACGGGAAGTCATCTCTTTCTCATTGAAAAGACTCCGCATATTGACAAAGAAAAAGCGCCTGCGCTTTCCGCCGACAGTTCGAAAGCTGGCCATGCCGGACGCTGTCAGCATTTTAAGCGCATTCGACACTGCACTTTTACTTACCTTAAAATACTCGACCAAATCCTCAAAAACAGCCCCCTCCCTGCCAGTTAACAACAGGTACGTAAAAACTCTCGCCGCTACCGGTGTAAGGCCCATATGCTCAAGGTGGCCACTATGCTGTTCGATCCGCTCTCTATGCTGTTCCAAAATAATTGATTATCTGACTAACGATCAAAGTAATCACATTTGGTTCTCAAAAGCAAGAACTAAACAAGAAATAGCTACTAATCCCGAACACTATTACCTGCTGCATCGACAGGAGGAAAATTTTGGCTGCGCCTTTTCTCATTTGACCAGCTCATAAAATGTAAAATAAACTTGTCTTTTTGACAAGCGTGAACTACATTAGAGCAGAAAAATTAATCACATGCAGCTATGATCACTTCATTTAAGCTTCTGGGTTGGGTTTTGGTGTTGTCAGGCATTTTTGTGCTGATCTTCGATCGCTCGGCCGGCGCTGAATTACCGCTTCTGGCAGGGCTTTTCATCGCCTTTATCACCAGAGAAAAAACAGAAGACGAGCGGTCACTTTATCTGAAATCCTCCTCTGCTTACATTGCCCTGATTTTAGGCTATGGCGTCAAGCTGATCAGTACCAACCTTTATGAGCATCAAATTATTGGTGGCAGGCTTTACGACATTAACCACTTCCTGATCCTGGTCTTTGTCATAGCAATCGTTCTGTTTTATTCGCGGCTATATCTATCTGCCAGGTAATTCCTCAAAGCATGAAGAACTTTTTGAAAGTCGAGCGGGCAAAACAAAATATCACGCAGGCAGAACTGGCAGCCAGGGTCGGGGTCTCGCGGCAGACCATTAATTCGATTGAAATCGGCAAATACGTACCTTCTACCTTGCTCGCGCTTAAAATAGCCTCGGTCTTCGATGCCAGTCTGGATCATATTTTTATGCTGGAAGAAAGTGACTGGCATTGAACGGCCGGAAAGCTTGCCAGCAGTGATAGAAATCTACCGCTCTGAATACAACTGCCCCACAAAAGCCTCATCGGGCTGAAAAGAAAACCATACAAGCCTATCAATCCTTTCGGAAACCGAACATTAGTTCCACAAATTTGACGATTTCTGCCCTTAAACTGCTTCCTAGCTTCCGTTCTTTGCCCAAGAATGTCATATTATTTATTCATTAAATCATAAAACAAAATGCTCGTTTTTGACCCACCTGATTTAGGGCTGCGTATTGCCGGATGCCCTATGGACTTCTGGCACGTTCAGAAGAGGCAGCTCACACCATCCCGAAAATGATTGAACTATTAACGTTTTGGAAGAATGAAAAGAAAATTACTCAGGTTATTGAAATCGGCCTTTGCCGTTACCGGACTGCTCGTATCTGTCCATACAGTCACGGCACAAGCAATAAATGCCACTGTCAAGCTCAATAAAGATATCTTATATCAGAAGATTTCAGGTTTCGGAGGATTTGTCAACAGCCCGCAATTCGGCTACAACCATATGACCGAGGCTGAAATCCGGAAGATGTGGGGGGCAAACAGCGAGGCGGGCTACAACATCATGCGTATATATATACCCGTTGGAGAGGCCAACTGGCCACAGGCCCTGGCCACGGCGCAGCTGGCGCACTCACTCGGCCTGAGAATATTCGCGTCTCCGTGGTCAATGCCCTCAGAATGGAAAACCTATAATACGCAGGCCTCACGATATACCGACGAAAACGGAGTGGTACAACCAGTATATTTGAAAGAAGAAAACTATGCACTCTATGCGCAGTACCTGGATAATTTTGTAACCTATTTGAAAAACAACGGTGTCGAACTGGAAGCAATATCACTGCAGAACGAGCCCGACTACCAGGTTGACTACGCCGGTTGTATCTGGACGCCTGCTCAAATGGCCAATTTCATTAAAAATCATGCTGACAAGATCAACTGTAAAGTAATTGCTCCCGAGAGCGTAGGCATCACGGACAATTACGCCACTGCCTTCATGGATCCGGCTGTGCTGGCCAACTTTGAGATTTTTGGCGGTCATCAGTACGGTGCCATCCAGACGGGCCACCTGAATGTACAGGCCCAGGGAAAAGAGGTGTGGATGACGGAATACCTGATCAACTGGAACGCAGATGTCGGTTCGCGCAACTACGACTGGCAGCGGGACGCATTCGATTTTGCTACCAGAATCAATGATGCCTTACTGGCCAACGTCAACGCATGGATCCACTACGCAACTAAACGCTACTACGGGCCAATGGGCGACGGCCAGTTTGGTACGGTGGCCGGGGAAATTACCAGGCGTGGCAACGTGCTCTCGCACTACGCGAAATTTGTCACCGGCGCAAGGCGTATCCAAAATATCTGGAATGACAATACCAGCATGCTGAACGGTTCTAGCTATATATCCGAAGCAGGCGATAAGGCTTTTGTAGTCATTATTAACCCGTCAGCCAATACCTATAACCTCTCGGTTGACCTACCGTTTCTATCCAACGCCGGGAAAGCAGTGACAACGACCAGTACCGCCAGCATGGTTGAGAGTGCCGTTACCTTCGCAGAGCAGACAGCCCGTCCGAAGGTAACGATCGGCGCGTCCAGCATTACCACACTGGTATTTGAAAAAAGCGGCGAGCGGTCGGTTTCGCAAATGACCAGCGAGCTGATTCATTATGGAAAGATTGAAAACCAGACAGTGAGCAATCCGGCGTTCGGAACCGGCTATCAACTTAGCGGCAAAACAGCCACTATCAAGTTCGACCAGCAGCTTGTAAGTCCCAACAGAACAGCAGAGAACGGCTACCTGCAACTAACCCAAAAATTTAACAAACTGGTTTTCAGGGTAGAAAATCTTTCCTCGACAAACAACTACTCTTCCAGCAACACAACACTGTACTACGTCAACAGTGCCGGGGCAGTCAATTCCCATAATTATGGAAGCGTCAATTTTTCAAGGAGGCAAAACTTCGACTGGGTTTTTGATATCTCGGAAAACGTACTTACCGATGGATGCAGCGGCATAATCGGTATCAGTAACGGGAATTACAGTTCAATACTGACTTTCAAATTCGCTAACGTGTATCTTTCAATCGGCAACGAAAGAGGTTACAGGTTTTCCGGCCCGTACAGCGATACCGACAGCTATCTTCTGGACTGTCTTGATGATGCCAGCTACACTTCGCTGGATCTGAAAAATGCCACAGATATCGCGCCCCAAACCGACTGGCACGCTGCGGCCGCCAACAAAAACGCTGTATTCTATACGCAGGACGCTCAACTGAGTGGGAAAAATAACGTCGTTTACCAGGATCTGTGCGAAAAGCTTGAAATCAGCGACGCTGGTGCGGACTTCTATCCACCAACTGGCTTTACGGCAGCCGCCGCAATGTACACATGTACTTTGAATGGACTAAAAATGCTTGTCCTGCCATTCGAAGCAAGCATACCTGCCGGTGTAAAAGCTTATACCGTCGAATATACAGACCCTAAAATAACCGGGAAAATTATCGTCAGTGGCAAAATACCGGCCAATACCCCGGTGCTGGTCAATGGCGCAGGCACCTTTGCATTTGTAGGTTCGGGGACCATTGCCGCCTCGGCGAACTTACGGTCGGGCGCAAATTCAGAACTCGCAGGCAGCGCAACGCGCAATATGCAGGTTGGCATCACAGGCGCAGTCTACATAGGAATCCCTGCTCCTATTGGCGGATATTATCTTGACAATACAAACGGTACGCCTGTATTCAACCGCGTTACAGCCGCTTCCCAGCCAACCATTCACTCATTCGACGCTTATCTGGCACCAGGGCTTTCGACGACCGCACAAACCCTTGAGCTTCTTTTGGACGAAACTGCTCTTCCGGTTCGCCTGGGCAGTTTTACGGCAACGCCTTCCGAAGCCGCGGTACGTCTTGACTGGACAACTCACAATGAAAAAGGCAATGCAGGCTTCGATATCGAACGTAGTGCAGATGCACGCCGGTTTGTGAAAATAGCCACGATAAAAGGTTTTGGCGACAGTGAAACAGATAATCACTATCAATGGATTGACCAGTCGCCTCTCCCAGCCATGAACTATTACCGCCTGAGACAGAATGACCTGGACGGCACTTTCGCCTACTCGGTGATCAGGGCCGTTAACGGCAGCGGTTTCCCGGCAATTACCGTCTATCCAAACCCTGTCAGTACCCTGCTAACCCTGGATTTAAAGGAAAATAACGTGGATGGCGAGCTGGTGATAATAAACGCGCTGGGGCAAAACGTGATCCGGTCAAATTCAGCAAAAGGCGGAACTATTCGGATCGATGTCTCCGGGCTGAGCGCGGGAATCTATTTCTATCGTCTGGATAACC
>DATMSL010000642.1:0-2450 GCA_035565435.1 Dyadobacter sp.
CTGTATGTCCACGGGGGTTTTACAGGAGCTAGTTATTCAAGCCAATTGTTTTACCTGGATCTCACAACAACGAACGGCGCATGGGTGAATACAAGTGCGACCGCCGGTCTTGCGGTTCGCGGTGCGGTAATGGGCTACGACAGCAGCAACCAACGCCTCATATGTTTCAGCGGTTACGATGGAACGGTAGTGAATAATACCGTTCGTTACATAAGCACCGGTACGTTCGGTGCCTGGGTAACCCAAGCTACGGCCAATACGCCAGCCGCTCGGCGAAGTGCGGGTTGTGCGGTAATAGGAACTAACTTCGTCATTGGGTGCGGCCGTCCCGTGTCAGGCACATGGTTCAGTGACACTCAAGAACTTGATATGAGCATTGCGCCAGCCTCTTGGTCGTGGACGAACAAGGCGCCAAAAGTATTTCAAATGCTCGCGGTGGCAGTAACGGGACTAACACTTAGCTCCAGTTACCACTGGCAAACATGGGCAACGAGAGGAGCGACGTCGAGTGTCACTTCTCCATTTGGCGGTAACAGTGAAAGCGCGGTCGACTTCATTGTCGGCAGCGTACCCGCCGGTCAAATCAAAGTTTACGACGGAAGCAGCTGGGTGTGGAAGCCAGTTAAGGCGTGGAACGGTTCCAGCTGGACAACGAAAACGTTGCGCTACTGGAACGGTACATCGTGGGTTCCGTATGCGGCAGGTACATCGACGGTAGCTATAGACGCTATAGGGCCGGGTTCTACGGGTACCACCGCTGCGAGCACCAGCTTATCGTGGTCACATACCTGTTCTGGAACAAACCGGTACCTTGTCGTCGGTGTATCGGTAGGTGGTGGGTCGGGTACATTCACGACAACAGCAACATGCAACGGTAATGCGATGACTTCACTTGGCAGACAGCAGTCGAACAATCAGAGCGACGGTTATGTGGAAATGTTCGGCATTATTCCACCCGTAGGTTCATGCTCGATCGTCGTAACAGGAAGTGGAACTGGCCAACCGCTTATTGGCGGTTCGATTAGCGCAACATCTGTCGACCAAACAACGCCTGTCCGGACGGCAATAAACACATTCGGTGACGGCACGGCTATTTCCGCGGTTCGGACAGGCGCTACTGGCGACCTATTCATCGACGCGGCCTGCTGCGGATCTTCAATAAGCACATCGTTGCAGACGCTTCAAATACAACGAAACGTCAACACTAGCACGGCTGCTGGTAATATGTCGATGTCGACGGCCCCAGGCGCCGCCTCGGCAACTATGGGGTATACATGTCAATCGGATTGGTGGGGAGTTGTTACTGTGGCGCTTCGTCCCGCGTAAACCCAAGAAGGCGGGCGGTATTATTGACCAACAACCTTTATGCCAACTATTGGTTTTGCGAGCGGTAGACCTCCTGTTGAACCGTAATAAGGGGCGTTGAAGTTAAATACTCCACCATCTCCTGCTGCGAATATATAGCCCCCTTCTGCTGATGTTGTACTCCCAACTATTGGTTTTGCTAGTGCAATATTTCCTGTTGAACCATACCCTACAGCGTTACCAAATGGAAATACTCCGCCGTCTGCCGCTATAAGCCAGTAGCCTTGGCCATTCGGTGTTCGCTGCATACTCACCATTGGTTTTGAAAGATGGATGTTTCCTGTCGATCCGTAACCTGCGGCATCGCCAAATGGAAATACTCCTCCATCTGCGGCTACAAGCCAGTAGCCCTGTCCTGATGGTGTCGATGCCATACCGACTATAGGTTGGCGTAATGCGAGGTTTCCGGTGGATCCATAATAGGTAGCGTCACCGTATGTGAATACTCCTCCATCTGCGGCTACGAGCCAATAACCATTTCCTGAAGGTGTGCGTGCCATTGAGACTATAGGTTTTCTAAGAGGTAAATTACCGGCAGATCCGTAACTACCTGCATTGCCAAACGGAAAGATCCCTCCATCTGCGGCTACAAGCCAGTAGCCTTGTCCTGATGGTGTCGATGCCATTCCTACGATTGGCTGACGTAGGGCGAGGTTTCCCGTCGAACCGTATCCTTTAGCGCTTCCGAACGGGAATACTCCACCGTCAGAGGCAACCATCCAGTAGCCCTTTCCTAATTCACCACTAGGAGGATCTCTTATTGGCACATTTGTCCACGAACCAGTTTCCTGTGCGTTCCGACGGAACATAGGCCATCCATTAGATCCCATGACGGAACCTTCGGCAGCGCCGATCTCGTAGCGTTGAATGAGACCCGTCACGCCATCTCCCTTGGTTCCTGCGATGATAATATCGAGTTGACCGTTACCGTCGACGTCCGTGACAAGTGGTGAGTTTTTATATGCCGCAATGCCTTGATTGAGAGTGAAGAGGCTTGCTCCTGTCTTGCCGTCAAAGGCGTGAACGCCATTGGCGGTCGGTACGATTAAGTCCTGAGAGCCATCATGATTTATATCGGCTGAAGT